>CAVEOR010000071.1:0-6603 GCA_963617285.1 Anaerovoracaceae bacterium
GAACAATCCAGCTTCTGCCTTTATTCCGTCGCATGTAACATTTGCTCCTTCAGCTGCCTTAATAGTCACATTATTAAATTCACGATAATAGGCTGGATATGAATTCGTATCTTTATCCAAGTCATTGCGCCTTTTGCTGGCAGTTTCTCCTGTCTCGCCAACCTTCTCTAACGACTGGCGCAGATACAGCATATCATAGTCACCAGCTGCCAATTCAATCGTCTTATTATCAATTGAGCCATATTTGCCATCGAGCACAGCCTGAACATTGCTTGGATCAACCTTAATAACAGTATCTGTTATTCCAGGCGCTGTGACAGATGTCGAGCTATTCGCCAAAACATCCGCGAACGCGCCCGTCGGCATGAAGCACATTACCATGAGAACGCACATGATAATTGAAAATAACTTCTTCTTCATAATTCTCCTCCTAAATAATTGCAGTTTTACCCTGCTAAATGCAGGGCACAATTCGTTGAAATCGCAAAGCCCTGCGTGTCTACTTTCCGAAAAACGAGTGTCTACTTTTCGTATAGCAGTAGCCTGCGAACCGTTGCAATTCCAAGCCGTCTATGCACATTATACCCCCCCCCAGCTGGTTATGTCAAGAGGCGTATCACACATTCGTCATATTTTTATCATTTTATTTACACTTTCTTAGCACACAAAAACTCCCTACGCGCATATCTCATCACGTAGGGAGCATCCATGTTATCTTTATATATTTTTTTTCGTATTAAGATATTCGCTTACTGCATCACAGAACGCTTTTGCATTCTGCAGTTGTTCCTCGACATCTTGCTTCGAGACTACGTAGAAATCGTCGTAGTCGCTGTTGTTGCGAACATAAAATGCGCTTTTTATCATGTCAGAATAGGCAACATCGAAAACACCTGTCTTAATGTAATCTTTTCTGAAATTTGCCGACACACCGCTGTGCTTTGCAAAATCTTTGTTCTCAAGTGCAAACACGCTGCGCATTGCATGGAAGAACGCGTAATAGGACCGATTCGCTGATCCTCTGTAGTCTCCATTCTCAGCCAAAAGTTGTGCTGAGCGAAGGCACTCAATGGCCTGCTCGTATCTGTACTGAGACAGTGCTTTCAACTCTTCGTTAAGACTCATATAGCGTCACTCCCTCTCGCAATACATTCCTGTAAAATGGCAATATGGCCGTCCTATCCAAGAACGTTTTTTTGTCCTGCATAGTCAGCGAAACTTCGATATCGTTTTCCAATCCAATTCTGCTTGCGATTCTACATACCGTATTTTTGAACTTGTCAACATCATCGTGATTGCAATTCATCAAAAGCATTATATCTAGGTCAGATTCTGGAGAGTAATCACCGCGGGCATACGAGCCATACAGAATTATCTGGCTTACAATGTTTGGAATTTCCCTATTTACGCTTGTCACAACCTTTTCTAATGTATTAGCTACATTTGGTGAATATGTCATTTCGGTTTTCCTCCCTTCGAAAAAATATTAGCATATTTCAAATTTTATTGCAAGCATTTTAGTATCAGCTGCAGCTATTTGCCAGCGGCCAGCCAGGCGATGATTGTATTTTCGTCGATTATTTCGATCCCGAGCTCGCGGGCCTTCTTGTTCTTGCCCGAGGTCGAGGTTATGTCGTTGTTAATCAAATAGGAAGTCTTCGCGCTGACCGAGCCTGCGACCTTGCCGCCCGCCTTCTCGATTTCCGCCTTGAGCTGGTCTCTGTTCTCGAAGTTGTTCAGCGAGCCCGTTATAACAAAGGTCTTGCCAGCGAGCGCAGTTCCCGCCGCCTCGAAGCTCTGGTCAAGCTCAACCTCAGCAAGCAAATCGTCTACGACTCGTCTCTTCTCAGGGCTGGCAAAGAACTCAAGAAAAGCATCCGCCATTATATCACCAAAGCCCTCAATGCCGAGGATTTCTTCCCGCGTCAGGCTTTCTAATCTATCCCACTTGTTCTCGCAGTAGTTTGCAAGCACGCGGGCGTTGGCAACTCCGATGTTCGGGATTCCGAGGCTATATAACAGCCTTGCCATATCGGTCCCCCGAGCCTTCTCAACGGAAGCCTTGAGATTCGCAAACGACTTCTCGCCGAAGCCTTCCATCTGCGTAATCTCGTCCTTGTAATCGTCCACATGGAAGATATCTGAAAACTCCTTGATGAATCCGCGGGCGATGAGCTTCTCCAGCGTCATCTCCGACAGTCCCTCTATGTTCATCGCATTCCGAGAGACAAAATGCGCGAAGCTCTTTATCTGCTTGGCCTGGCACTCAGGGTTCGGGCAGTGAAGCGTCTCCACGCCGTTCTCCGCCTTGACCTCAGTCGGTCCGCCGCACACAGGGCAAATCGTCGGAATTTCTATGTTATTCGAAGCGGTGATATCCTCAGCAATCTGCGGGATAATCATGTTCGCCTTGTAAACCGTGATGGTGTCGCCGATTCCGAGACCGAGCTCTCTCATCACGCTGATATTGTGAACGGAAGCGCGGCTGACCGTCGTTCCTTCGAGCTCCACGGGTTCGAATATCGCAACGGGATTGATGAGTCCAGTTCTAGATGCGCTCCACTCGATTTCTTTCAGCGTAGTTTCCTTAATCTCGTCCTTCCATTTGAATGCAATCGAATCGCGCGGGAACTTCGCAGTCTGTCCAAGGGAGCGGCCGTATTCTATATCGTCAAAGCAAAGCACGAGTCCGTCGGACGGAATCGGGTTATCCGCAATCTTTTCCGCGAAATCGCCTATTGACGATATGATGGATTGGTTCGTAACCTGCACGTGCTCCACAACCTGAAATCCGCGAGCCGCAAGCCATTCGAACTGCTCCGTGCGAGTCGCAAACTCCATACCCTCAGCCGACACAAGCGCAAACGCAAAGAACTTGACATGCCTCTGCGCAGTAACCTGGCTATTCAGCTGCCTTACCGAGCCCGAGCAGAGGTTGCGAGGGTTCTTGTACTTCGCATCCGCATCCGTAATCTCCTCGTTTATCTTCTCGAAGTCCGCATAGGAGATTACCGCCTCGCCGCGCAGAATCAGCTCACCCTTGAAGTCAATCGTAAGCGGCAGATTCTCGAATGTCCGAGCGTTCGGCGTGATAACCTCGCCGATTTCGCCATTGCCACGGGTAACAGCCTTCTCAAGTTTGCCATTTCTATATGTCAGCACAACCGTAAGCCCGTCGAGTTTCCATGACAGCACTCCTTCCTTGTCCCCGAGCCAAGCCGCCAGCGCCTCTGGGTCCTTCGTCTTGTCAAGCGAGAGCATCTTGCTCGGATGCGCTTCCTTCGGCAGGTCAGATAAAACCTCGTAGCCGACATTGACCGTCGGGCTGCCAGCGAGCGTAATCCCAGTCGAAGCCTCGAGTGCAACGAGCTCGTCGTAGAGCTTGTCATACTCAAAATTGCTCATGATTTCTTCGCTTTGCTGATAATATGCCTTCGATGCCTCGTTTAAGAGCGCGATCAGCTCTTTCATTCTTTCCATGATATTTCTCCATTATTTACTACAATTTGGTCAGCGGCGCCATGCCCTTCGCCATCTTCTTGCGGCCGACCGAATCAAACATTACCGTCACGGTCTTATCATCCGCTTCGATTACGAGGCCAGCGCCGAACTTCGCGTGTGAAACCTTGTCGCCAGCGTTAAACGCAACCCCAGCCGAGCCGCGCGCCGTCTGCTTGACGGACTGCTTCGCGTACTTCAGCGGGTCGTAGCCGCGGTTCTCGCTCACCGCACTGCTGAACGGCGAGTAAGCAGAAGCCGAGAAACCGTCGTAGCTTCCCGTGCTCACGCCAACCTTGTTCTGCGTCCTCCTGCCAGAGACGAATACCGTATCGCCCGCTTCGTCGAGCAGCGACTTGTCAACTTCGCGTAGGAATGTCGACTCGCGCGTGTAATCTCCGCGCCCATACATAACCCTATAAGCTGCGCTCGTCAGGAAAAGTCTCTCCTTCGCGCGCGTCATACCTACATAGCACAAGCGGCGCTCCTCCTCCATGCCAGCCTCGGAGTCCATCGCCCTGTGCCCAGGGAAAAGCCCGTCCTCAAGCCCAGGCAGGAACACAACCGGGAACTCCAGACCCTTGGCGCTGTGCATGGTCATCAGCGTAACCTTGCCAGATTCCCCGTCATATTCATCCTGCGCACTGTCCGTCGAAACCTTCTCCAGGAACTCCTCGAGCGTTGCAACTTCGCCAGCCTTGGCCTTTTCTTCTTCGTAATCGTAAATAAACGATTTGAAGTCCATCAGGTTCTCAATTCTGCCCTCGGCTTCCTGAGTATTCTCATCCTCGAGAGCCTTCATGTAGCCCGTCTTAACGAGCAAATTGTCATATATGTCAGAAACTCGGAGGTTTTCCTTCTCAGCTTGGCAAAGGAGCAGAACTCTCATCATCTCGCGAACAGGCTGAACCGCCTTCGATGGAAGACCGTAGAGAACCTCCTCGTCCGCCAGAGTGTTGAACAGCGATTCTTCCCTCGTCCTTGCGAGAGCCTCCAGCTTACCGAGCGTAGTCGCACCGATTCCGCGCTTCGGCTCGTTGATAATCCTCTTCAATGCGAGGTCATCCGCTGGGTTCACCACGAGCCTCATGTAGCAAATCATGTCCTTCGTTTCCTTGCGGTCATAGAAGCTGAATCCAGACAAAATCTGATAAGGGATCTGCCGACGCTTCAGCGCATCCTCGAACAGTCTCGACTGCGCATTCGTGCGATACAGAACAGCAAAATCGTCGTAAGTCCGACTCCGCCCCTTAAGCAAATCTATTTCCTGCGCGATATATTGCGCCTCTTCCTTATCCGACTCGCATCGCCTATATACGATTTTCTCGCCCGCATCCTTGATCGTCCAAAGCTTCTTCTGCTTGCGCCCGCGGTTGTTCTTGATTACGGAGTAAGCCGCCGCGAGAATGTTGCCATACGAGCGGTAGTTCTGCTCGAGCTTGATGACCTTCGCGTCAGGAAAGTCCTTCTCGAAGTCCAGAATATTCTGGATATCCGCGCCTCTCCACTCGTAGATGCACTGGTCGTCATCGCCGACAACGCAAAGATTCCTGCGCGCCTTCGCCAGCAACTTGATAATCTCGTACTGAAGCTTGTTCGTGTCCTGATACTCGTCGACCATTATGTATTTGAACCGCGCCTGATACTCCTCGAGCGCCTCGCGGCAATCCTTCAGGACATGATAGGCGTTCATCAGCAAATCATCGAAATCCATCGCGTTGTTCTTGCGAAGTTCCTTCTGATATGCGCTGTAAACGTTGTAAATCACGCGGCTCTTGAACTCGCCACCGTTTATCTCCAGGAAAGTCTCCGGCGAAACATCCGCTTCCTTCTGCTTGCTAATCACCGAAGAAAGATATTGCTGCGGATAAATCTTCGCGTCCAAATTCAGCTCCTTCATGATGTTCTTGATGAGCGTCTTCTGGTCGACCGTATCGTACACGACGAAATCCTTCTTGTAGCCGACTTCCTCCGCGTACTTACGCAAAATCCTAAGCGACATGGCGTGGAAAGTCAAAATCCACATGCCAGGGCACTGTCCCACAAGCTTCTCGACACGCTCGCGCATCTCGCCCGCCGCCTTGTTCGTAAAGGTCACCGCGAGTATCTCATACGGGCTCACACCCTGCTCAATCAAATACGCAATTCTGTGCGTCATGGTCGCGGTCTTGCCGCTGCCAGCCCCCGCCAAAATCAAGAGCGGACCGTCGATGTGCTGCGCCGCCTCGCGCTGCTCCGCATTCAGATGATCTAAGTTCATTTTCTCCCCCTCAAATATCATGGTTTCAATTAAAATTCCTATGTAAAATCGCAATAATCGATTCTTTCTCTTCGTTCCTATAGTATATCATACATCCGCCCACCATTCCACCAAAAAAATCAAAAATAAACGCTTGTTTCGAACAAGATTGTATGATATACTATACTTATCGAGAACAGGGTCGAGTGGCTGAGCTAAATTTCAGAAGGTCCGGTACGGATTTGAAGAAAGGAGGCGGTAAGAATGAAGATCATGGTGGAGTTAAAACGAATCCGGATTACGATTTCAAGCATAAAAAAAGCCGCTCCTGCTGAGACCAAGAGCGGTAAGACTGCTGTAAAGTAGTCCGAAACACTTAGGCAAGGCCGCAAGACCCTGCTTCTTGATTTAATATTAGCACAGACGCACGAAGTTTTCAAGTGAAAACTTCGTTTTTTATCTGCGAAATTCTAAAAAGAAAAAAAAAATTTCACAGATAAAAAGCGGGCTCCGTTCGGAGCCCGCGCGTCTGTGCTATACTAACTCTAAGAATACAACCTCAGCGTTGTCGCCTTGGCGAGGTCCTAACTTAAGAATTCTCGTATATCCGCCGTTTCTATCAGCATATTTCGGTGCGATTTCATCAAAAAGCTTCTGTACTACTGTTTCATCGAAAACATATGCGAGTACCTGTCTTCTTGCGTGAAGATCACCGCGCTTTGCCAAAGTAATCAGCTTTTCTGCTTGTCTTCCAGCTTCCTTAGCTCTCATGTCCGTAGTCTGGATTCTACCTTCTCTGAACAAGTCAGTAACAAGGTTTCTCAGCATGGACTTTCTGTGAGCCGAAGGTCTGCCCAGTTTCTTGT
>CAVEOR010000072.1:0-6541 GCA_963617285.1 Anaerovoracaceae bacterium
TGGCAAGTAAAAAAGGTGTAGGTAGCTCTAAGAACGGTCGTGAATCCGAGTCCAAACGTCTTGGACTTAAGGCTGGCGATGGTCAGTTCGTAACAGCTGGAAGCATTTTGGTAAGACAGAGAGGAACTAAGTTCCACCCTGGTAACAATGTTGGTATCGGCGGAGACGACACTTTGTTCGCTAAGATCGACGGAGCAGTTAAGTTCGAAAGAAAAGACAAGACCAGAAAACAGGTTAGCGTTTATTCCTTAGAAGCTTAATCAGACTTTTAGACCCTGTACAGTTTTGCACAGGGTCTTTTTTCGATTTATCACGTATATTCGGTTATCGGGCGAAAGTGCGACTAGCCGATTAGCAAAGGAGGCTTGAATTATGTTTGTAGATAGAGCCAAGATATATATCAAATCCGGCAAGGGCGGCGACGGAGCCGTTACTTTCCGTAGAGAGCCATATGTTCCAGAGGGCGGTCCGGACGGCGGTGACGGCGGCAAAGGCGGCGACATCGTGTTCGTAGCGGACAGAAACCTCAGAACGCTCATGGACTTCAAATACAAGAAAAAATACGAGGCCGAGGCAGGACAAAACGGCATGAAGAAAAAGCGTTTTGGTAAGGCGGGAGAAAATCTCATCATCAAAGTTCCTCTCGGCACGGTTATCATAGACGAAGCGAGCGGGCTCGTGATGAAGGACCTCACAGAAGACGGCGAGTCCTTCGTGGCAGCCAAGGGCGGCAAAGGCGGCAAAGGCAATACGAATTTCAAGAATTCCGTTCGCCAAGCGCCGAACTTCGCAGAGGCAGGCGGAGCAGCTAAGGAGAGAAACGTAATTCTCGAACTGAAACTCATTGCAGATGTAGGACTAGTAGGATTTCCTAACGTAGGTAAATCTTCGCTTCTGGCGGTTGCAACGAGCGCACAGCCAAAGATTGCAAACTATCACTTCACGACGATAGATCCTAACCTCGGAGTTGTACAAATCTACGATAGCAGCTTTGTTATGGCTGATATCGCGGGAATCATCGAAGGTGCAAGTGAAGGCCTTGGCATGGGTTTCAAGTTCCTCAAGCACATCGAGAGGACGAAGGTTCTCATCCACGTTGTCGACGTTTCCGGCAGCGAGGGCAGAGACCCAATCGAGGATTTCAACAAAATAAACAAGGAATTAGAGGCATACAGCCCGAAGATTCTGAAGAAACCGCAGCTCGTAGCCGCAAACAAGATAGACATGACGAGCGAAGACGACCCGAAGTATATCGAGTTTAAGGAATATGTAGAGGGGCTCGGATACAAGGTATTCCCGATGTCGGCACCGCTGAATATCGGCGTAAACGAAATCCTGTCGGCCGCATATAACGAGCTTGTTCGCATAGAGCAAGATCCGAGCCTGCAGGAAGAAGACACGACGGAGTTCTTCGACTTCGAGGCAGACGAGAAGGACCCGACATACAGAGATATCGAATGTGGATACGACGAGAACGAAGATGTTTATACGCTGAGCGGCAAACAACTCTCGAAGATCTTCAAATCCACGAATTTCAACGATATGGGCTCGCTCAGGTATCTGTACAAGTATATCGAGAAGAACGGAGCAATTGATGAACTGAAGGAACTCGGCCTCGAAGAAGGCGATATCATCAGAATCGAAGACTTCGACATGGAATTCTGGGACGAAATATAGGGAGCAACATGGAATTACAATATAAACTTGACCAATTATTAAAACGAGCAGAGAAGCCAGGCAGATATATCGGCGGTGAGCTGAACTCCGCAAAAAAAGACCCCGAGAATGTCGATGTGAACTTCGCGTTCGCTTTTCCTGACCTATATGAAATCGGAATGTCGTATCTCGGTCTGCAGATTCTGTATCACGAGCTCAATAAGCGGGAAAATATCTATTGTCAGAGGGTTTTCTCGCCTGCAGTAGATATGGAAGAGATGATGCGCACTGAGAACGTTCCGCTGATGAGCCTCGAGACGAAGATGCCAATTAAAGACATGGATATCGTCGGCTTCACTCTGCAATACGAAATGTCATTCACGACGGTTCTGAACATGCTCGACTTGGCACAGATTCCTGTGATTGCAGCGGAAAGAGGTGAGGACTGCCCAATCGTTATTGCGGGCGGACCGTGTGCGTTCAACCCAGAGCCGCTTGCTGACTTTATAGATGCATTTCTCATAGGCGACGGAGAGGCGCTGCTGCCAGAATTTCTAGAAAAGTACGCGGAATGTAAGAAGCAAGGCATGAGCAAGGCAGATTTCCTCCGCGAGGCATCAAAAATGCAAGGAGTTTACGTGCCGTCGCTCTATTCGATCAAGTACAACGAAGATGGTACGATAAAAGAATTATGTAAACTTTATGACGAGGCTCAGCTCCCAGTGACGCGAGCAATTCTGCCATCGATTGAGGAACTCGATTTCCCGACAAATCCGATAATTCCAATAGTTGAGGCTGTTCATGACAGAGCGGTTGTCGAGACATTCCGCGGCTGCACGCGTGGATGCAGATTCTGCCAGGCAGGCATGATTTATCGCCCTGTGAGGGAGAGAAGCAAGGATAAGATACTTTCGCTTGCATGTCAGCAGCTCGCAAACACAGGGCATGACGAGCTTTCGCTGCTGTCACTCTCGACGAGCGATTATTCCAGATTCGAAGAACTTGCGATGGACCTCATAGACCAGACGAAGAAGGAAAACGTATCGCTCTCACTTCCGTCACTTAGAATTGACAGATTTGCGTTCGACGTTCTCAACAAGATTCAGGAGTACAAGAAGTCGGGACTCACATACGCGCCAGAAGCTGGCACCCAGAGGCTCCGCGACGTTATAAACAAAGGCGTTACAGAGAAAGACATATACGAATCCGTTCGCCAGGCACTGGAACTCGGCTGGAAGCACATCAAGCTTTATTTCATGATTGGGCTTCCGACTGAGACATACGAGGATCTCGACGGAATCGTTGAAATTGCAAAGAAAATCAAGGATATAAACTACGAAGTAAACGGTCCTGCGGGCGGCAGATTCCGCCTCACGGTCAGCGTTTCTAACTTCGTACCTAAGGCTCATACACCATTCCAATGGGAGGCGCAGGACACGGCCGAGGAATTCGAGGCTAAGCACAACTATCTTGCTGAGAAGCTTAGAATCAAAGGCGTTACTTTCAACTATCACGATAACACGACTAGCGCCTACGAAGCTGTATTTGCAAGGGGAGACAGACGTACTGGCAAGCTTCTATACGAGGCATTTAAGGCAGGCTGCAAGCTTGACGGCTGGACGGAACATTTCAATGCCGAAGGCTGGGAGACAGCATTTGTAAAGAGTGGCATTGACCCGGCGTTCTACACGAGCCGCAAGCGCGAATTCGACGAAATTCTGCCGTGGGATATAATTGACAGCGGCATCAGCAAGAAATTCCTCATCAGCGAAGCAAAGAAAGCATATGATGAGAAGACGACAGCTGACTGCAGGCACGGTTGCACGGGCTGCGGCATGAACACGAAGGTCGTTTGCCCAATGGCTGGCTGCCTCGCAGGCGATAAGGAGGACGCAAAATGACAAACAGATATGTAATCAAGTTCTCCAAGAACGGCTACGTGAAATACACATCGCACCTCGATCTCCTGAGGATTTTCAAGCGTGCGTTCAAGAAAACTGGGCTTGGACTCAGGTATTCGCAAGGCTTCAATCCGCATCCTAAGATGGGATTCGCACAGCCGCTTTCGCTCGGATATGCGGGTAGGAATGAGCTAATCGAGTTCGAGATAAACGAACCTGCAAGCGAAGCTCTCATTTTAGAGAAGATGCAAGCTGAGATGCCAGATGGAATCAAACTCATCGAATGCAAGGCTCTCGGCCCAGATGTAAAAGCACTCGCATCTATTGCGGATTCAGCGCTCTACAAGATTTGGATTCCGACAGATAAAGACGAGGCTGAGCTGAAAGTACAGCTCGCTAACTATCTCGCGCAGGAGAAAATCCTTGCAATGAAGCGCCAGAAGAAGACGAAGAAGCTTCAGGAGATGGATATCAAGCACATGATTCGCAGCTGCGAGATTTCCAAGTTAGGCGAATTCGCCATGATAAAGGCAAGCCTCGATTGCGGAAGCAAATCGAATTGCAGTCCTGAGCTTGTAATTTCAACGTTTTGCGAGTTCGCTGGCATAGACACCCCAAGGCACGAAATAGAGGTCGAGCGAGAAAATATATTTTTTACAAATAACTTACAATTATAGCTTGACTTTCCTCCGAACATGATGTAATATTGTGTAAAAGGAGGAGAGATTTTTATGGATATTTTTGGGGGAAGAAATAGCTTTCTTGCAAAGGTAAAAGATTTTGCCGCAAGAGCGAAAGACTTTATTGAATTACGGAAAGACAAGATAAAAATAGTGGCGATCCCTGTTTTGGTGATTGCTGCTGTTTTATTTTTTTGGATGGGGTCTGGTGATGAGGAGATTACGGTTGAAGGCTCTGGGACTGATACCCAGGTAGCTTCGGAGAGCACAGGCGACGCTGGCGAAGTCGCGGACGGTGTTGCAGGAACTACCGGTGCCTCGAGCGGCAAGCTGTATGTGGACATAAGCGGCGAGGTCGAGCGTCCTGGCGTATACGAAGTAAGCGAAGGCACGCGGCTGTTCGAGGTGATTGAGCAAGCTGGCGGACTGACGGATGAGGCGGATATCGATAGCCTCAACAGAGCTGAAACCGTCGCAGATGGGCAGAAGATTCTGATCAGCGCTAAGGGCGAGAATTCGAACGGTAGCCAAGGCTCGCAATCAGGCTCTAGCACTAACAGCGGTACAAGTACAGGCTCAGGAACGACGAGCGATGGCAAGGTGAATATCAACACGGCCGAGTCTGCGGAGCTGCAGACGATTCCAGGAATCGGTCCGTCGAAGGCAGCGAGGATAATCGAGTATCGTCAGACGAACGGAAATTTCGCAACAATCGAGGATATTCAGAACATCTCGGGCATAGGAAGCAAGACGTTCGAGAGCATCAAGGACTATATTACGGTGTGATTTTGTCGAGATTGCTCGCAATTTTCCGCATTTTCTCGTCAAAACATCACTTTTTGTAACATTTTGTGCGAAATAGTAACACACGAGGATCCAAAGGAGCATTACAATTATGTAAAAGCAAAGCTACATAGAAAGGAGAAGAAGAATGTATTTCAAAGAAAAGATTAGAGTTGCCATTGCAGACGATAATTGCGAATTTTGCGATGTGGTAGCAGAGAACATTAGGAAGCAGGAAAATATGGAGATTATCTTCATTGCGCATGATGGCAAGCGCACGATTGATTTCCTGAGGGAAGGAAAGAATATCGACATATTGATCCTCGACCTTATCATGCCGAATGTCGACGGATTCGGAGTTCTCGAGGCGCTGAACAACATGAAGCTGAAGAAATATCCGCGGATTATAATGATTTCCGCAGTTGCTCACGACAACATAATTCAGAAGGCGACCGACCTCGGCGCGCAGTTTTATCTCGTCAAGCCGATAAACGTAGACATGCTCATCAGAAGAATCACGCAAATCAGCGAGAATGCGCCTGTTTTCCCAAGGCACGAGGGTGATGCTGGTATGCTGAAGAAATCGGTCATCAAGAAAGATTCTATCCAGAAGAATGACCTGGAAATGGACGTTACGAACTTTCTCCATGAGATTGGAATCCCTGCGAACATCAAGGGATATCAATACCTGCGCGATGCGATTCTTCTGTGCGTGGAGAACATAAACATCGTGACATCCGTGACAAAACAGCTTTATCCGACGGTCGCAGAGATGCACGGCACCACGCCGCAGAGAGCTGAGCGCGCAATCAGGCATGCCGTCGAGCTTTCATGGAACAAGGGAGAGACTGAAACGCTCAGGAATCTATTCGGCTTCTCCATACGCAGCAAGACCGGTCGACCGACGAGTTCGGAATTTATCGCAATCGTCAGCGACAGAATCAGGCTCGAGCGTAAAGTTGTGTGATGGTGCTTAAATGCCCCTGTTTTGGTGTATAATTACTACGTGTTATACGAAGAAACGGGGGCTTTTGATATGGTAACAAAAGAGCAAATTGATAGAATAAACGAGCTGGCGAAGAAGAAAAAGACTGAGGGCCTGACGCCAGAGGAACAGGCGGAGCAGAAGGTACTTTACCGCGAATATATCGACGCATTTAAGGCGAACCTGAAGGCTCAGCTTGAGACAATCGAGATAGTCGACAGCGAAGAAAAATTTAATTAGAAAATTAAACCAAAATCTTCTTAAATAATGTTTGAAATTGGCGGTTTTTTGGTATAAAACTTGAGTGAAAATCGAAGTGATAATCTAAGGGTCGCAAGACCTGATTTTTGCGTTATTACTTATTAGCAGATAAATTACTTCAAAGGAGCGATAATATATGAGAAATGTTTACCTCGACTATTCGGCGACAACACCGGTCAAAGAAGAAGTCCTGAAAGAAATGATACCGTATTTCACGGAGAAGTTCGGTAATCCTTCCAGCCTGTACGATGCAGGCCTCGAGTCAAAGGAGGCTG
>CAVEOR010000073.1:0-6540 GCA_963617285.1 Anaerovoracaceae bacterium
ACCGTGAAAGTATAGCGATTTGTGACCATCTCCGTCAGGTTCTCGAAACTATACTCACTCGCATCCTGGTATTTGATAGGCTTGCCGCTGGCATCCTTGATTGCATAGCTTGGCACCGTGCCACCGAAGCCGTGCGTCGATGCGTCGACTGTAAACTGCCCTTCGCTGATTAGCCCGAAGTTGTGATTCGAGGCCACACCACTCGCATCGTACTCACCGACATAATACCCTTCCGGAAGCAGCCACTCATAAATCTCGTACTTTCCATAAGGAAGCTCGTATGGAATGTCGAAGCATCCGTTTTCGTCGAGCTTGAACGTGTAATTCGTGCTCGCCGAGTTTATAGCCGCAGCGTTCGGCAGAAACCTATTGTATATGTTCTTTGCAACCGTGCCGAGTGTGCCATAGCGTGCCTTGTTCTCGTCATCCGAAAAATCCGGGTTGCCCTTGTATCTGATGAAAACCTTCGTCCCAGCGAGTCGAACTATTTTGCCAGTCTCGGAATCTACCTTCTCAAGCTTGATTCTATTCGTCTTGACCTGGTCGCGAAGGTTCACCTGGTAGAGGTTGTTGTAAAGATCACCTGTACCAGTAACCGCAATCCCGTTATTTTCTCCAGTAGCGGAGTATCCATCCCAAGCCCCAGTCCTTGAAACATCGCCATAAGCCTCATACGCCACTCGTTTGCCCGTGCCGCTTCCGTTATGTTCGGACACGACAACCGTGAACTCTTCTAAAACATACATCGGATCGTCGGCTGAAATCTCGCTGATTACATACTCGCCATATGGCAAATCTCTTATCAAAAGCTGCCCGCCCGTTCCAACTTTCATCGGATTATTCGCATCGTTTACTATTCCTGGGCTTCTCGAAACCGTGTAAATATTCACTCCCACCGCGCCTTTTTTCGGCGTCGTGCTGATTAGGTGAACGTACTCGCTGCCTTCGAACCCTTTTGATTTCAGCCTAACCGTCCACAGACTTTCCTTGCTAAGCGAGCTGCCACCGAGAGAAGAGCCCTTGAATGCGTTTTCGTTTTCATTTGATTTGATGAGCAAAACGCTTCCGCGGAAATTATCCTCAACATCCGTCTCAAGATCGAAGGTCAGCTCTTCCTCCTTGTCAATTGAACCGCCGTCTGCCGTCGATGTTCCCGTCATGTTGTGCGCGCTGCCTGACCCTTTCGTGGTCTTCCAGTCGAATGTATAGCTTACATCTTCCCATGGATCATCGCCGCAGGCATATTGGCATGTGTCCTCACTCTCCGCATGATAATTAAATTGATACTCACGAACACCGCCATACGCATCAGGGTTGATATACCTTCCATCTGGCCTTGTAATCGTAATCTTGTAGTTCACTGTCACATCCCAAACTTTCTTCGTCGGACTTTTTTTGTTAGAATGCTCGTAACCCGTAATCTCCTTTTTTTCATTATATATTGGATGGCTACAAGCAGTCAGTTCGCCAGATTTTGTGAGAAAAGCATCAATGTCTGTGCTGTCAAAAAAAGGTTGATCAGAAAAGACAATTTCTGTCCCGAGTTCATCGAATTGCTTCGTGTCAATCGTCTCCCAAGTACCACCGTTTATCTGCCTCGAAAGCGTGGCTACAGCGTCTAACTTCGCATCTCCCATCGGTGTGTGCCTATCACCATCAAAGCCCGTATTCGCATCGACTTTCTCAATCGGCATGTTTAGTATGGGAAACACCTCAGCCTCGGGCGGCTCGCACGTCGTAATCGTTGTTTCGTTCTCTGTTCTCTTCGTGAGCTTCAGATAGCCTCTTGTCGAGTCGTCAAGTCCTGAAGCAAAGCCCTGTGTATGTCGTTTGCCACCGTCTGTCGCAAAGCACCAGAAAACTGGTTTGTAGAATTTGCTGTTTGCGCTCTCCGTGTATTTCCTCGCACGAGTAGCCGCCTTCCCATTGTGGCGCACAGCAAGCGTCTTATTGAGCAGGCTCTCGTCCTCCACCGTGAGCGTGTATTTCTTCGACGATTTGTCAAATGTAATGCTGATTCCGTCGACCCTTTTTCCTTTGTCATCAACCACCTCGAGTGACTCGCCAGTTGATGTGCCTGAAATCACCTTCGTGTAAGGGAATGTTGCATCCTGCTCTATCGCAATCACAGTCGGCTTGTTCTTGTTGGTCGTTGCGATATTTTTGTCGAATTTCAGGCTTTTCTTTACCTCGTATGCCATGAAATTATATATATCCATGGCCGCGGTTCCGGCAATGTTCTTCGTGTAGTGTTCTGCCGTGATTTCGCTCGTCAATGCTCCGTTGAAGCCATTTTGATATGACAAGCCGTTCGCTGATCTCTCGAAATTCTCATTGCGCAGATCCTGCTGACATTCCCAAACGAGCATCTGCGTTGCGGCAACCCAGTCTGCATATGTATACGAGCTCGCGTTTCTGCCATAATAAAGGGTGCCGGGCACAAAGCCCAAATCCGTGAGCTCGCTCTCCGACTCGTTCACTGGTGCGTAGTACAAAACTTTGAAGATATTGTCAATGACGTAGCTTTTGCCCGCGTTGTTGTATCCAGCCGTAATCTCAGCAGTTTCCCTTCTTCTTGCATTCATTTTCGTCGTATTTTTCTGAACAACGCCGTGCTCCACGCAGAATACAAGCGGATTCACTGCCTTACCTGTCTTGATGCTATACGCGTATATCGGTGAGTTTGCCTCCGTGCAGCTCCCCTTCAGCAACTTTTCGCTCGCGTAGTCGACGAAGTAAACCTGCATGTACCTGCTCGACTTCAAATCGTAGTCCTTCAGTTTCTTGCTCTCGAGCGAGCCGCTGAGAGCCGAGCTTGAACCCGATGATGCGCTCGCTGTCTCCGTCCCGAGGCCCGCAAGCTCGATGTTTCCTGCTCGGGTTAAAACTGAATTAGGAAGGCCGCTAAACACCACCGCGATGGCCAGCGTCAGCACCAAAATTCTCTTAATCTTCTTAAACTTACTCATTTCTTCTTCCTTTCGTTTAATTTGCTATATCGTTTACCAGAAACATCAACCAGATATTTCCGCATATAAAAAAAGACCGCTTTCGCAGGTCTTCTCTAACTTTTTTACTTTGATACTGGTGAAAACAACGATTCGTAATCTTGCAACACATGATACATGGCTTCAACTACAGCAATATCGCCATCCAGCCTATAGAGCATAAAAAAATCATGTCGCGAAAACATGATCTTTCTATATCCATATTCAAATAAAATCTCGTCCGTACACAGAGCCAGACTCCCTGCAACCCTTGATAGTCGCATCTTCGTTTGCTTTGCATCTTCTATGATCGACTCAACCGCTTGCTTGCTCTTAAACCTTCCCTTGGCATATAGAACATATGCACGAAGCTGTTCTTCCGCGGTCGGTGTAATTACTACTCTATACTCCATATTCTAAGCTTAATTCGTCTAGAAATCTATCAAAATCTCTGTAATTGCCGTGTTCATAGCTTGACCTAGATTCAGCAAGTTCAGAAAAAATCTTGGCTTTCGATTTTAGTTTCAACTCATTACCCTTGCAAAAATTCTTGAGAAGATAATCGAGAATCTGCTCCTGCTGTGCATCTGGAATTGTTTTAAGTAAAGCCAAATTAATCTCACGCGTGTTCATAACATCTGCTCCTATCATCGACGAACGTCTCCTTTCTCCTAAATTTGAGAAAGCCCTGAGGCTTTGCTTATAAAAAATGAGCATTAAACCCTCAGTCAAGTTTATTCTAACACGAAAGGGCAAAATGCTCAAGAAAAACGTTTTAATTTGTTTATTTATTGTGTACTTTGTGCACTGATTGTTTGCTATTCTTCTGCCTTCATCGTCTTGCGCTGGATGAGCTTGATGATTTCGACGATTGGCATTACGAGGAATGCAAGGCCGATTGCGATTGCGTATTCCATGAAGCTGATGTGTTCAAATTCGAACGCATTGGACAGGAAAGGCACGTAGATTACAATCGTCGTAGCCGCAAGGCTGGCGATTGACGACCAGATGAGTGCCGGGTTCATGTACTTCATGCCAAAGAGGCTTCCGCGCTGCGAACGCATGTTGAAGCTGTGGAAAATCTCCGCCATGGAAAGCGTCAGGAATGCCATCGTCGTGCCGTCTGGGCTCGTCGTGATCTCCCAAACACCTGCTTCGATGTAGTGACCGATAAAGTACGCTGCAAGTGTCAGAACCGTCAAAACAACGCCCTGATACATCATGTCAACGCCGAGTCCGCCAGCAAAGATTCCGTCTGAAGTCTTACGCGGCTTTCTTTCCATTATGTCGCCCTCCGGACGCTCCATACCAAGTGCCAGAGCTGGGAAGCAGTCCGTGATGAGGTTAATCCACAGAAGGTGAACCGGCTGAAGGATTGTAAATCCAAGCATTGTAGCTGCGAATATGCTGAGCACCTCACTCATGTTAGAAGCAAGCAGGAACTGAATCGACTTTCTGATGTTGTCGTAGATTCTTCTGCCCTCTTCAACCGCACCAACGATAGTAGCAAAGTTATCGTCCGCGAGAACCATGTCGGCAACGTTCTTCGTTACGTCCGTACCGGTGATACCCATGCCAACGCCGATGTCAGCACTCTTGATGCTCGGCGCGTCGTTTACACCGTCACCAGTCATAGCCGTTACATAGCCCTTCTTTCTCCACATGTTGACAATGCGGACCTTGTGCTCCGGCTGAACGCGAGCGTATACGCAGATGTTTTCGATTTCTTTCTCAAATTCTTCGTCGTTCATATCGTTGAGCATTGCGCCCGTGATTGCGCGACGAGTTCCGTCAAGGATTCCGAGCTCGCGACCGATTGCTGATGCCGTATCGATATGGTCACCTGTAATCATGATAGGTCTGATGCCTGCACGGTTACATTCCACAATCGCATCCTTAACCTCAGGTCTTACCGGGTCAATCATGCCCTCAAGTCCGATGAAGCAAAGGTCGTGCTCAACTCCAGCAGGCGTGATGTCACTCGGAAGCTCGTCGTAGACAACCGATGATGCCATAAGAACTCTGAGAGCCTTGTCTGCCATGGCCTTGTTAGCCGCAGCGATTGCCTGACGATCCTCGTCAGTGATTGGAACCATCTTGCCGTCTTTGAGAATCATAGTGCACTTCTTGAGAACTTCATCAGGTGCACCCTTTGTATATTGAACTAATTTCGCGTTTCCATAAATCTTGTGACCGCCTTCTGACCCTGCGATTTGGTGAATCGTAGACATCATCTTACGTCCCGAGTCAAACGGAACTTCGCTGACTCTCGGAAGAACCTTCTCAAGCTCAGGCTTGTCAAGTCCCGCCTTGTGGGCATAGTTGACAAGTGCACACTCTGTTGGCTCGCCTGTCGCATGCTCGTCTCCAGCTTCTATCTTGGCGTCGCAGCAAAGCGCCATAGCCTTGATGAGCTCATCCTCATTGGAATCCATCGTGTATGTCTCAACGACCGTCATCTTGTTCTGCGTGAGCGTACCAGTCTTATCCGAGCAGATAATCTGCGCACAGCCAAGCGTCTCAACCGCTGTCAGCTTACGGATAATCGCGTTACGCTTACTCATGTTCGTAACACCGATGGAAAGAACGATTGTAACTACTGCCGCCAAGCCCTCTGGAATTGCAGCAACCGCAAGGCTTACAGCGATCATGAATGTGTCAATCAAAACTTCGCCGTTTATGCTATCCGCACGAAGCAGGCTAACCGCAAAGATTACAACGCAGATACCCAGCACAAGCCATGTGAGGATTTTGCTGAGCTGACCTAACTTGATCTGAAGCGGAGTCTTGCCCTCTTCTGCCTTTGCGAGTGCATCGGCAATCTTGCCCATCTCAGTATCCATGCCGGTTGCAGTGATTACTGCCTTGCCTCTGCCATAAACTACCGTCGAGCCCATGTAAATCATGTTCTTGCGGTCACCGAGCGGAATGTCCTTGGCTCCTGCGAGCTCAAGTGCATCTGCGTGCTTGCTTACCGGAACGCTCTCGCCTGTGAGGGCTGCCTCTTCAATCTTGAGGCTCGCGCTCTCGATTATACGACCGTCAGCTGGCACCGCATCTCCTGCTTCGAGGATTACGATATCGCCGACTACGAGGTCCTCGCTCTTGATTACGCATTCCTTGCCATCTCTGAGAACCTTGCTCGTCGCAGCCGCCATCTCCTGCAACGCCTCGATTGCCTTCTCAGCCTTGCTCTCCTGGTACACACCGAGAACCGCGTTGATGATAACTACTGCCATGATGATGATTACATCCGCAAAGCTCTCACCCGCATAAAACGATGTGATGCCAGAGACTACAGCTGCCGCAATGAGCACGAGGATCATCGGGTCTGCCATCTGTGCGAAAAATCGCTTAATCAGTGAATCTTTCTTAGCCTCGGCAAGCTTATTCTTGCCGTTTTCTGCAAGCTTTTTCTCTGCTTGCGCGCTCGTGAGTCCCTCGTCGTACACCTTAAGTTCGTCGAGCGTCTCATCTACGCTTTTCAAATAATATTGCATGTTTCCTCCTTCGGTAGTTAGTCTTAAATCCATTAAAAAAGACTTCCACCATA
>CAVEOR010000074.1:0-6515 GCA_963617285.1 Anaerovoracaceae bacterium
AACCACGAGTAGAGCGGGTTTTCTACATTATTCACTTGCGAATCGCAAATTGCGAATTGCCGATTGTGCTATGCGATTCTGTCGTAGATCGCGTCCAGTGCGCCGTTGAGCAGCATCGTTGCCTTGAGGCCGTAGCTGTTGAAGGTTCTCGCGTACTCGGTCGCAGACGAGCCATAAGTGGACTCGAATGTCTCCTCGTCCTCAACTCCAGCCATCGAAAGAAGATTGTCGATAACTTCCTCCTGCGTGTAGGAAATGCCTTCCTTCTCCGCAAGCGCATATGCTATCAGCTTTTCTCTTGCCATCGATTCGCCATAGGTTGCAATCTCCTCGTCGAACTCTTCCTGAGTCATGTCCATTTCCTCAAGGAACTCATCCCATGTCTTGGAGTAGCTCTCTGCATAGTTCTCATACGTCGTTCTAATTACATCCATCTCGTACTGCGTGAGCTCCTCTGGGACGGAATCAATGGTTGCGTTGTCCGAAATCTGATTGTAAAGGTCCGTCTTGCGATCGTTTACCTCATCATTATAAGTTTCCTCTTCAAGGTCGGCTTTGACTTCTGCCTTGTACTCTTCAATAGTTGTTGCGTTTTCGCTATTTTCTTTGATAAAATCTTCGTCGAGCGTAGCTTCAACCTCAACTTGTTTGCTGAGAACCGTTACCTTAAACGTAGCATCCTTGCCAGAAAGATCCTCGTTGTTCGTGTAAGGGTCAGGGAAAGTCAAATCGAGCGTAACCTCCTCGCCGATAGTCGCGCCATACAGTCCCTCTTCAAATCCGTCGATCATCTGGCCGCTACCGAGAGTGAGCTGGCTCGAGTCGCTGCTCATGCCATCAACAGCCGTGCCATCTGCAAGCGTACCCTCGAAGGAAATCGTGATCGTATCTCCCTCATCAACCGTACCCTCTGTCACATCTTCGGTCGTAGCCGCGGCATCGAGCCTCGACTCGATTTCCGCCTCAATATCGCTGTCCGTAATGTCAACCTCAATCGGGTCAATCGTGTACGACTCATAATCCGGCAATGTAACCAGCGAATCGTAGTCGAGTCCTGCATATAAATCCTCGTCATCACTGTCGCTTCCGCAACCTACGAGCATGCCGCATGCCAAGCAAAGCATGAGTACCAACATCAATTTCAAACTCTTTTTCATTTTTCCCATCGCTTTCATTTTTTATAAAATTTTTGATAAAATATAACTATTCCTCATCGTCTGGCTCATAAGAGTCAACCGTGATTGTACCGTCCGCAATCTTTCTCGTAAGTTCTGCGATTTCGTTCTTGATATCGTCCGTCACCTGCTGCGTAGATTCGTCTGAACCATATGCAATCGAGATGTAGCCTTCTTCGATGCCATAGACCTCGTTCGTGCCGCCATGCCATTCATCTTCAACGATAAAATCACTAACCGCGTCATATATCGACTCACCGACTTCTTTCTTGACGGAGCATACTATCACATCGTCAAATTCCGATGCTGAAATCTTTTGGTCCTGGTCAACGCCAATCGCGTAGAAGCCCTTCTCCTGAGCCGCCTGGAAAACACCCATTCCAGCGTTACCAGCAATCTGGAAAATCACGTCTGCGCCCTTCGCATTCAGCTCCTCAGCACATGCTTTTCCCATTTCGATATTCTCGTAATCGCCTATGTAATTCGTGTAGACGTTGACTCCGTCATTCGCATACTTCGCGCCCTGCTCGTAGCCGACCATGAAATCGTTAATGTTTTCATCGTCCGCACCGCCGACCGCACCGATTGCGTTCATCTGCGAAAGTCTCGCTGCAATGTAGCCAGCGAGGAATCCGCCTTCATTCTGTCTATAAGTGATGCACAGGATGTTCGGGCTGGTCTCAACCTGGTCGACTACGTTGTCAACCCACAGGAAGTTCGTCCCTGGATATTCCTCCGCAACGACTTTGATATCGCTGAACTCCCAGCCAACCGCCACGACTATATTATTCGTCTCGGCCGCTGTCGTCAGGCTCTGCTTGTAACCCTCGCCCTTGCACTCAACCGTGCTCGTCTTGATTCTGTAATCCTCCTTCAGCTTGTCAACGCCCTCCTTAGCCGAGTCGTTGAAAGACTTGTCGCCGAATTCAGTCGGAACTATCAGACAAAGCGATATATCCGCAGCATCCGTATCCGATGACATGCTATCTGACGCATAGACAAAAATGCCGAGCAGCAGAGTCGCCACCAACAAAAGTCCTAAACTTTTTTTCATATATTATCGTCCTCCGTATTCGTTCTCGCGCACACATTCGCATCCGCGTTACTTGAGCGCTTCCTCAACCGCAACTGCCACAGCAACGGTTGCGCCGACCATAGGGTTGTTGCCCATGCCGACATAGCCCATCATTGCAACGTGAGCCGGAACTGAGGAAGAACCAGCGAACTGTGCATCGGAGTGCATTCTGCCCATGGTATCAGTCATGCCGTAGGATGCAGGGCCAGCCGCCATGTTATCCGGATGCAGCGTTCTGCCCGTGCCGCCGCCGCTAGCAACTGAGAAATACTTCTTGCCCTGCTCGATGCATTCCTTCTTGTACGTGCCTGCAACAGGATGCTGGAATCTCGTCGGGTTCGTGGAGTTGCCGGTGATGGAAACATCTACGCCTTCGTGGTGCATGATAGCAACGCCCTCGCGGACATCGTCAGCACCGTAGCAGCGAACCTCTGCGCGCTCGCCCTTGGAATAAGGGATTTCCTTAACTACTGCGAGCTCGCCCGTGTAATAATCAAATTGCGTCTGCACATATGTGAATCCATTGATTCTGGAAATAATCTGCGCCGCGTCTTTGCCGAGGCCGTTCAGGATAACTCTGAGCGGTTTCTGGCGGACTTTGTTAGCGGACTTCGCGATACCGATTGCACCCTCAGCCGCCGCGAACGACTCGTGGCCTGCCAGGAATGCGAAGCACTCGGTCTCCTCGCTGAGGAGCATAGCCGCTAAGTTGCCGTGTCCGAGGCCGACCTTACGGTCCTCAGCTACAGAGCCTGGCAGGCAGAACGCCTGAAGCCCGATTCCGATAGCCTTGGCCGCCTCGCTCGCCCTGCTCGCGCCCTTCTTGATAGCGATTGCAGCGCCAGCGACATAGGCCCAGCACACATCCTCGAAGCAAATCGGCTGAATATCCCTAGCGATCTGATAAGGGTCAATCCCCTTCTCCTCGCAAATTTTCTTCGCATCCTCTAACGATTCGATTCCGTTAGCAGCAAGCGCCGCATTGATTTTGTCGATTTTTCTGTCGTAATTTTCAAATGTAATCATCGCGCTCGCCTCCTATTCCTGTCTCGGGTCGATTGTCTTGACCGCCTCATCGAATCTGCCGTACTTGCCGCTGGCCTTTTCGATTGCAACGAGCGCATCCTCGCCCGCCTTGATAGCGTCCATCATCTTGCCGATATTTACATATTTATATCCGATTATATTGTTTTCCTCGTCGAGCCCCACCTCGGTGATGTAGCCCTCTGCAAGCTCCAGGTATCTCGGGCCCTTCGCCTTGGTCGAATAAATCGTTCCAACTTGGCTTCTCGTGCCCTTGCCGAGGTCCTCAAGCCCTGCGCCGATTGCGAGTCCGCCTTCCGAGAAAGCCGACTGGCTTCTGCCGTAGACGATCTGCAGGAACAGCTCGCGCATCGCCGTGTTGATCGCGTCGCACACGAGGTCCGTGTTCAGAGCCTCCAGCAAAGTCTTGCCGATGAGAATCTCACCCGCCATCGCTGCGGAATGAGTCATTCCAGAGCATCCGAGCGTTTCAACCAGCGCTTCTTCAATAATGCCTTCCTTTATATTCAGCGTCAACTTGCACGCACCCTGCTGCGGTGCACACCAGCCCACGCCATGTGTCAATCCGGAAATGTCCGAAACTTCCTTGACCTGCGTCCACTTTCCCTCTTGCGGAATCGGCGCCGGTCCGTGATAAGCGCCCTTCGCAACCGGGCACATATTTTCAACTTCCTTTGTGTATATCATTGCAACCTCCTAACAAAGTCTCGCATATTCTATTTAACCACATTTCCGAGCGGAATTCAAGGAAAACAGTGTGCGACATCAAAATTCGTGCTTCTACAGGATTAAGTGGTTTTGTTTGGCCGCCTCTCTCAGCTCATCGCGGAAATCCGGGTGTGCGAGCTCGATCAGGGCGCGGGCTCTGTCGCCCATGCTCAGCGGCTTGAGGTTCACGCAGCCGTATTCCGTGGCAACGTATTGAACGTCGCTTCTCGGCGTCGTTACGACGGAGCCTGGCGCGAAGGATGGCACGATTTTGCTGATGCGCTTTCCATTCTTAACAAAGCTCGAAGTAGTTGCAATGATTGACTTGCCGCCTTCTGACCACTGTGCGCCGCGCACGAAGTCGAGCTGGCCGCCGCAGCCGCTTTGCTGGTTCCAGGCCATGCACTCCGACGCGCACTGGCCGTAGATATCTATGGACATCGTGCTGTTTATCGAAATCATTTTCCTGTTCTTCGCGATGTTTCTGGCGTCGTTTGCCACCGCAAAAGGCACGCAGTACATGCTCGGGTTCTTGTCGAGGAACCTATAGAGTTTCTCCGTTCCGAGCGAAAAGCTGTAGACGCTGAGGCCGTCCATATAGCCCTTGTTGCGGTTGGTGACATTGCCGTTTTCTATCAGTTCGAGCATCGGCTCGTTGAAAAGCTCCGTGTGGATTCCGAGGTCGTTTTTGGTCATGAGCCCATAGCCGATAGCCGTTGAAATCGTGCCGAGTCCGAGCTGAATCGTCGCTCCGTCCGGTACGAGCGGCATGATGTGCGATGAAATCTGATCTGCGATTTCGTCGCTGGCTGGCGTCTCGTATGCGAGAATCGGTCTGTCGTACTCGACTATGTAGTCCGCCTCGCTTACATTTATCGTATTGCCTTCGCCGAGGACATATGGAACATGCTTGTTCACCTCAACGATAATCTTGCTTCCGTGCTCAAGAGCGTATTCCTTGAGGGCTCCTTGCACGGCAACTCCAGAAGGGCCGAATGACATATTGCCGTTTTCATCTGGCTCGGAAACCTCGAACAAGCAGACATGCGGCATTGCGTTCTCCTTCGCCCAGATGTATGCCTCGCTCAGGTGGAACGACGTGAACCTAACCGGTTTGCCGTGTCTATACATTTTTCTCTCGTTAACACCTACGAAATACGTGTTAATCGAGAAAGGATTGTCTTCGTATTGCTCATATATCGCAGATGATTCGAAGGCTTGGCTGCTCTGGATTTCTACTCCGTCGAGCTCGCCTCTGCGTTCCCAGAGCGCGTCGAGAAGCCCGTAGGCAACGCTGGAGGCCGTGCCCGCGTATACTCTGTCCCCAGATTTCACGCACTGAACCGCTTCTGCGTGGCTGACCTTCTTCTCATCGTATTCCTTTTTCCAATCAAAATTACTGTTCATTTTTCACCTAACCCATCTTTTTTTTGTTGTGCCCAGAGCACCGTGCCAGCTAGCCACCCTGTAAAAAAAGGAGCAGTTGCCCGCTCCCTTTCGTTTTCTTTAATAAATGAAGATTACTCTTCTTCTGCTGGAACTTCTTCCTCTGCTTCTGCTTCTTCTGCTACAGGAGCTTCTGTTGTCTGCTTGATGCTGAGGCTGATTCTCTTTCTCTCTGTGTCGATGTCGAGGATCTTTGCGTCTACATCCTGGCCGAGCTGGAGTTCCTCTGCGATGTCGTTCACTCTCTTGTGAGCAACTTCGGAGATGTGTACAAGTCCGTCAAGACCTGGCTCAAGTTCTACGAATGCACCGTATTCCTTGATCTGAACAACCTTACCAGTTACGATCTGACCAACTTCGTATTTCTCGTTGATAACCGACCATGGCTCTGGTGTAGTCTGCTTGAGGCCGAGGGAAATCTTGTTCTTCTCTTCGTTCATGGAAAGGATCTTAACCTGAACCTTGTCGCCAATCTGGAGAACTTCTTGTGGGTGCTTCAGCTTGCCCCAAGAAATCTCGGAGATGTGGAGAAGTCCGTCAAGTCCGCCGAGGTCAACGAATGCGCCGTAGTCTGTGAATCTCATTACTGTTCCTTCTACAACGTCGCCAACATTGAGCGTGCTCCAGATTTCTTCGATCTTCTTCTTCTTCTCGTCAGTAAGGATAGTCTTGTGTGAGAATACAGCTCTGCCTCTCTTGAGGTCAACTCTTGTAACCTTAACTGTGAGTTCCTGGCCGATAAATTCGTCAGCGTTCTCAACGTATTTGTCGGAAAGCTGTGAAAGTGGAATGAATCCGGAAACTTC
The DNA here is from genome assembly GCA_963617285.1 of Anaerovoracaceae bacterium. GTDB lineage: Bacteria > Bacillota > Clostridia > Peptostreptococcales > Anaerovoracaceae > CAG-238. The sequence goes on from CAVEOR010000074.1 coordinate 6,255, forward strand.
TTTGTAAGCTGCGATAACGCCACCGTTTACCTGTCTTACAACCTTAACTGTGATGATTTCCTTGTTTTCGTAAGCAGCGTTGATTTCGTTCCAGTGTTCGTTCACTTCTAACTTCTTCTTGGAAAGTGTGATAACGCCTTCGCCGTCGTCAGTCTTAACTACTTTAGCTTGGATTTCATCGCCAACCTTGAACAAGTCCGCTAACGTCTGGTCTCCTTCCAATGTTACTTCTTCTTTCGGAATAATTCCGTCTTTTTTACA
>CAVEOR010000075.1:0-6379 GCA_963617285.1 Anaerovoracaceae bacterium
CCCTCGCGGCCCTGTGAAGCAAACCCTGAGCGGCTAGAAGTTCTCAGCGACGAGGACGTCCCGCGTGGATTGCACGGCACCCGCCGCCCATGAGGACTTGCACCTATTGAGAGCAGCTACCATCCGCCCTCGGTCATGAAATCGTCATCGATCTGCGCGACATTGATCTCGATCACCTGAAACTGCACATCCCAGTAGTCGATGCGCGTCCCAGCCAGGAAGAACTGCGCGGCCCTGCGGATGCGATTCTGCTTCTCCCAACCGACGGACTCGCGCCCATGCCCAAATCCATCCGACAGCCGCGTCTTCACCTCCGCAAACAAAATCCGCCCATCCCGCAAGGCGATGATATCAATCTCTCCGTACCTACATCTGTAGTTCCGCCGAATGACTCGATACCCCTGCCGCCTGAGCACCTCGCAGGCCAGATCCTCGCCCGCGTTGCCGGTCTGCTTCTTATTAAAATTCTCATCCGCATTCGCATTCGCCTTTGCCTTCGCGCCAGAGCTCCTGCTTCCAATCGAATTTTTATTCGCATTCATATCTCATCTTGCTCCCGCCTGCTCCAAGCCACTACCGCCAGCACGCAAATTTTCCAACTGTTGGCCATTCATACCTAAGCACACATAATTATACCGAAGTTCACATATTTATAGTGCTCGGCTTGTTTTTAACTAATTTTACATTATATTCTATGGAATGTCAAGAAAAAATCTCCCAAATTATGGGAGATTTTTTGCGGCCTAGGCGGGCGGCGTGCCAGGCTGCCTGTTTCTGCAGGCTCTGGTCGCCCACGCAGCCCACGGCCGCCCGCGCCATGCGGCTGCCCGCAGGTTCTATTCTATGCTCTGAAGCAGCCGCCCCTCTACCACGGTTTCCCGAGCACAAGCTTCCGCACCGCGTACGCCACGCCCTCTTCGTCGTTCGAAAGCGTAATCAGGTCGGCCATTTCCTTTACATCATCCGTGGCGTTCAGCATTGCAACTCCAATGCCCGCCTCGCTTATCATCTTGCCATCGTTCGGGCTGTCCCCGAAAGCCATTACGTGCTCCATGCCGATGTTCTTTTCCCTGCAGAGCTCGCAGAGTGCGCTGGCCTTGCTCGTCGTCTCGCCGCCGACCTCGAGGTTATTCAGCTCCGACGAAGTCAGCGTCATGTGCGGAATCGCCCCGAGCACCTCGATCATCTCGTTGCGCCCCTCTGGAAACTCAAAGTGAATATTCAGGTTCTCAATCTTATCCTCGTTTGCCAGCAGGAAATCATATATCCTGTCGACCGGCTTCCTCGTCCTGAGGATATACTTCGTGCTAAGGAAAGTCGAGCCGTTTTTCTCGAGATCCTCGTACAGAAGCCTGTCTATATACGCCTGCCCCTGCGTGAAAACCTGCATCGGAAACTCCGGCCGCTTGCTGAGAATCGCGTGCACCTGACGCACGACCTCGGGGCTCACGTAATTCGAATACATGAACTCGCCCGTCTTGCAATCCGTGATATGCGCACCGTTCGAGGTTATAATCCACTTCATCCCTTCGATTTTATGGACACGCTCGGGCAGGGATGTGAAGGCGCGGCCCGTTGCAATTACGACATCTACGCCGTTTGCAATCGCTTCCTCAAGCGTCTCCTTCGTCCTTCTGGTCAGCCCGTCCCGCGTGAGGGTCGTGCCGTCGAGGTCGAGCGCAATCAATCGTATGCCCTTGCTCTTCTCAAGCACTTCCTGCGGTATATTTTCTGCAATAAATTTGCTCATTTTCCAATGCTCCAATTTCTCTATTTTCCTGCGAAATTCCGCGATTTTGCGACATTTTTCGCATCTGCATCTTTTTTCTTTACCCACATATTCTACTACAAAATCTTTTTACTTGCAAATTATTTGAAATATGCTACAATATAGGTTGCACAATTTTGTGAATATAATAGATGTTAAGATTTTGTATAAATTTTCGTAAGAGCAAATATTTTGCTACTTGTGGAGGTAAAACATGAAAATTGCAATCGTCGGAGCCGGCAAGCTGGGCCTGAAAATCACTGGTGCCCTCGTCGGCGGCAACCACTCGATAACGGTAATCGACAAAAATGAGGACATTCTCAACAAGGTTTCTCAATTATACGACGTGCTCACTGTTTGCGGCAACGCCAAGCAAATCAGCCTGCTGAAGCGCAATTCCATCGACACGTTCGACTTTCTCATCGCCTGCACGGACAGCGACGAGAAGAACATCGTCATATCGTCCTTTGCGAAGAAACTCGGCTGCACCAAGGTAATTGCAAGGGTTCGCGACCCTGAGCACATGAACCAGATGGACTTCATCAAGGAAACAATGCACATCGACCACATCGTCAACCCTGACCTGTCCATCACTCTGGAAATCTACAAATACCTCGTCGAGAAATACACTCTGACGAACGGGATTTTCTCGAGCGGCAAGGTTTCGCTCGTGCAGTTCAAGGTAAAGCGACTGCCGAGGTTGCAGGGGCTTTCGATGGTCGAAGTCAGCAAAGTTCTGCCGAACATGCTCGTCGTGTCGATTTCCAGAAATGGCAAAATCATCATACCTCACGGCCAAACGACAATCGAGCCTGACGACACGATCTACCTCATCGGCGAGCGCTCAGAAATTGCAACGCTTCACAGCCGCGTCCACGAGAAAGGCAAGTACACGAATTTGCAGAAGGTCATGATCGCAGGCGGCGGCAAGACGGGCTTCTACCTCGCTGACAAACTCTCGGAATTCGGCGTTTCCGTCAAGCTCATTGAGAAGAGCAAGGAGCGCTGCTACTACCTTTCATCGCATCTGAACGATGTTATGGTTCTGCACGGTGACGCGACGGACAGCAACCTGCTGGACGAGGAGAATTTTGATGAGATGGACGCATTCGTTGCGGCGACTGGGCTCGACGAAGAAAATCTCCTGCTCGCACTCACAGCGAAGCAGCACAACATAGAGGACGTTATATCCAAGGTTAGCCGCCAGAGCTACAAAAATCTCATTGAAAAAATGGGCGTCGACATGGTTCTCAACCCGCTCGACATCGTGGCCAGCAACATTTTGCGGTACATCCAGGGCACGAAGCGCATTATTTCCTACCTTATGATACAGGGTCAGGCGGAAATCATGGAAATAATCGCCACGGATGACATGAAGCTCTCGAACATCGCGCTCCGTGACATTGACCTTCCCGACGGCGTGCTTATCGCAGCTATCCACAGGAAGCAGCAGGTCATCATCCCGAACGGCAACACGGTCATCCACGCCGACGACAAAGTTACGATTTTCTGCCTGCTCTCGGACATCGGCGAGCTCGAGAAATTAACTACTACCAAGAAGAATTTCTAAAAATTTGTGATTTAAGGCGAGAAAGTAAGAGAAAGAAAATGCTTAGCAAGACTATGAGAATTGAGAGTTATCTGCTCTTTGCGCTTTCGGCATCCATGGTGATTCCGCTTGTGCTTGCTTTCGCATACGGCGAAAACGGCTCGGTCGTTGCATTTGCGAAGAGCGCGGGCACCTGCGCCTCCATCGGTCTTGCGTGCTACGTGCTCAGCAAGCCTATCAAGAGCGAGCTCAAGCTCCGCAACAAATTCTTTCTCGTGGCTTTTTCGTTCCTGCTGGCATCGCTCGCAGGCTCCCTTCCATTTATATACTCTGGCACGCTTCCGTCGTTTGCGGATGCGCTCTTCGAGAGTTGCTCAGGCTTCACAACGACCGGAGCCTCTGCAATCGCTGACCTTTCCGCGGTCTCACAATCCGTGCTGTTCTGGCGCGCGTTCACGCAGTGGCTCGGCGGCCTTGGCGTTCTGCTCTTCGTCGTAACGCTGCTCCCGGTTTCCGCGACGAACGGCCAACACTTCCCATTCTACAAAGTATATTTCGCGCTCACGGCGGCTGAAATCGTCCTGCTCAAGCTCGGCGGGCTCAGCTTTTTCGACGCGATTACGCATACATTTTCCACGGTTTCGACGGGCGGATTCTCGGCGTATAACGACAGCGCTGCACATTTCGGCATATTCGCTCAAATCGTGATTTTGCTGTTCATGCTTTTGGCTGGCACGAACTTCGGTCTGTACATCGTTGCCCGCAGGCGCGGATTTTCTTCAATAAAAAATAACGAGGAGCTGAAGTTTTATCTCGTCATCATTGGACTCGTATCGGCACTCGTTTTCATGGCGGTATCGCTGTATGATGGCTTTGCTAATATCGGCAGGGGGCTCATCGACTCGGTATTCCAGGTTGTTTCGGTGATAAGCACGACGGGCTTCACGACGGCGGATTACGGCATGTGGCCGACCTTCGCGCAGATGCTGATTCTGTGCCTGTTCTTCTTCGGGGGCTGCTCGTCCTCATGTGCGGGCGGCGTCAAGTGCGTGCGAATCGTGGTATGCCTCAAACTCATCAAGCGCAGCGTCTCGCTCCGCATCCACCCGAATAGGATTGCGCCGCTCATGCTGGATGACACAGAAATGCCTACGGAATCGGTCATCAAAATCACCGGTTTCGTGCTTACATATATAGCTGTGATTTTCGGGGGAACGCTGCTTCTCTCGATCAACAATCTCGACTTCGTGTCGTCGTTTTCGGCGGCGGCTTCCTGCCTCGGAAACATCGGCATTGGAATTGCGGGTAGTGCAGGAGCTGGCTCGATTGGCGCGGGTTCGGCTGTTGGGTTTGCAACGTTTTCCGCATTTTCCAAGCTCGTGTGCGCGTTCTTGATGATCGTCGGGAGGCTGGAGATTTTCACGGTGTTTATTTTGTTTTCAAAATACTATAGGAATCCGAATTACACAAGGTAACACATTCGAAGAGTGAAGAGTGGAATGTGGAGAGTTGAATTATGCATATTAATGTGAAGGTTCTGATTAAGACATTGGGAATACTGACTCTGATTGAGGGCATCGCTATGATTCCGTGCACAGCGGCGGCAATGTCCTTCGAGGAGTGGAATGTAGCGTCGCCGTTCTTCACGGTGGGGCTTTTTTGCCTTTGCGTCGGACTGGTCGTACTCGTGCTGTTCAAGTTTGACAAAATCAGCCTTCGCGTTCATGAGGGCTACCTCATCGCATGCCTGAGCTGGCTTCTGTGCTCGTTTATCGGCGCTCTGCCGTTCTATTTCTGCGGTCACGGCTACTCGTTTGCCGCTTCCTTCTTCGAGGCTGTAGCGGGATTCTCGACGACTGGATGTACAGCGATTGACCTTGCCACCATGCCTCGCGCGCTCATCCTCTGGCAGTCGATTTCCAACTGGCTCGGCGGCATGGGAATTCTCGTTTTGCTCGTGTCGATTTTCCCTGCGCTTGGAATCAGCGGTCAGACGATTGCATCTGCGGAGTCTTCCGGCGCTTCGATTGACAAGCTCGGTGCGAGATTCTCGGATACGGGCAAGGTTCTGTATTTGACTTACATTGTGTTCACGGTCGCAGAGTACGCGCTTCTGAGTTTCAGCCCGATGAGCTCTTTCGACGCACTCGTTAACACGTTCAGCAGCGTGAGCACTGGCGGACTTCTCATCACGCCTTCGAACGCCGCTTACTTTGAGATGCCTTACGTTCGCGGCGTTATCTTGGTCTTCACGGTACTCTCGTCGCTGAACTTTACTTTATATTATTTCCTAATTCATGGGGCTCCAGAAAGATTCTTTAAGAATGTGGAGGTTCGCGTCTTCACCTCGCTGATTGCGGCTGCGACTCTGCTGATTGCGCTTTCGCTCCGCCTCTCTGGAACGTATTCGCATTTCTGGCAGGCAATCAAAGACTCTTTGTGCCAGGTCATCGCCTTTATCTCGACGTCTGGCTATTATGTCTGCGATTACACTCAGTGGCCGACCTTTGCGATTGCGGTTCTATTCACGCTTCTCTTCGTCGGAGGCTGCTCGATGTCGACCTCTGGCTCACTGAAGGTCATCCGAGTTGTTGTGCTGTTCAAGCTTATTCATCGGAGTATTTTTAAGCAAATTCACCCGCATTCGGTCAAGGCTGTCGTTGTGGATGGCAAGGCTGTTCCTGCCCAGAGAGTTTCGGCGATTACCTCGCACATCATGCTTTTCGTGAGCATTTTCTTCTTCGCGTGCGTTATGCTTTCGCTCAACAATTTCGATATGGAGACGACGATTTCGACGGCGCTCGGCATGTTCACGAACACCGGCATGGCTCTCGGCGAGGTTGGCACCAGCGGCTACTTCGGCATGTACAACTCGTTCTCGCTGTTCTTCATGTCGCTGCTGATGATCGCCGGCAGACTGGAAATCTACGCGCTCCTGCTGATCTTCACCAAGGACTTCTGGCGGCTGGACCGCGTTCGGAACTTATAGACGGGTGCCTGCAATCCGCGCGGGACGTCCTCGTCGCTGAGAACTTCTAGCCGCTCAGGGTTTGCTTCACAGG
>CAVEOR010000076.1:0-6310 GCA_963617285.1 Anaerovoracaceae bacterium
CCACGTATACAGGAGCCACAACCCTGGGTCTTAACCGCTTGACGATACCCACCATGCTATGCTTGTTAATTTCGCGTACTACTGCGTTGCTGTTGCTTTCGCCCCTCAGTTACGTACATTAGTACGCGCCTTCGGTTCTCAAGCAACGCGCCTTGTATTACACGAAATTTCCTGCGCATATCAGCATTTGCCTTTTGACACACGCTCTTCGGTTCTCACTCTTCAAAACACGCTCTGCAATCGCTCGCTCGGCGTGCCTTGTACTAAGCGAAATTTCCTGCGCATCTTTGCACTTGTTTTCGCGCATCTCGCTTTTTTAAAGAGTTGGCGACCTGGAACGGGCTCGAACCGTCGACCTCCAGCGTGACAGGCTGGCATTCTAACCAACTGAACTACCAGGCCGCAAATTTCGATTGCGCTGGCTCCGAAAAGCCTTTACAATCAATGGTGGGAGTTACAGGGCTCGAACCTGTGACCCCCTGCTTGTAAGGCAGATGCTCTCCCAGCTGAGCTAAACTCCCAAAATCAACTCTATAAAAAAATGGTAGCGGCGAGTGGAGTCGAACCACCGACCTTCCGGGTATGAACCGGACGCTCTAGCCAACTAAGCTACACCGCCACACTTATTGATTTGCAGTGCTAACGAATGTTCCCCGTCAATCACTGCAAGAGTTATATTACCAAAATTCCGCCCGCTTGTCAATCATTTTTTACACTTTTCTCCCAACTTTTTTCACGAAAAACTCTTCCCCCGCGAAATTCTAACACTTAGCGTCGCATTTTTTCTGATAGCAAATCGTGCATTTCCTAATGACAAAACGCGCATTTTTATGTATAATAGTTCTGTTGTACTTTTTTGAAAAGGAGAAACCAAATGCAATCACCTGGAAAAGTTGCTTTTTCAATATTCGGGCTGGATGTCGCTTGGTACGGTGTCCTCATCGGCTTCGGCTTCCTGCTCGCAACATACATATCATATAAGCGTGCTGAGCGCCACGACATACGCCCCGACTTCCTCCTCGATCTCATCATCTGGATGATTCCGTCGGCAATCGTCGGCGCACGTGCCTACTACGTCATATTCCAATGGGACGAATACGCCTGGGACTGGGGCAAGATTCTCGACGTTCGCGGCGGCGGACTGGCTGTACACGGCGGCCTGCTGCTCTGCTTCCTCGTCGGATACTTTGTCTGCAGGCACTATAAGCAAGGCTTCGTCAAGACCTGCGACCTCGTAGCGGTATCCATCCCTCTCGCGCAGGCAATCGGGCGCTGGGGCAATTTCTTCAACGAAGAAGCCCACGGCGGCGTGACAGACCTTCCTTGGGCGCAGATAATCGACGGCGTTGGCTACCATCCGACATTTCTGTACGAGTCGATCTGGTGCTTCTGCCTGTTCTGGTTCCTGCTCTGGTTCGACGACCACAAGCGGACGTTCGACGGTCAAATCATTTCATTATATATGATGCTTTACTCGCTGGAGCGTTTCTTCGTCGAAAGCCTCCGCACAGACAGCCTCATGGTCGGCCCGCTCAGACAGGCTCAGCTCATCAGCTTGGTCATCTTCCTCTGCGGCGCCGCGCTCTACATATATATGAAGAAAAAACAATCGCAAGCAAGGGCTTGAGAAAGCCACACATAATTCAAGGAGAGCCGACTAACCTGTTAATTGCCCATTGTATGGTCTCTTTTAACTCTGCATTGTCGTACATTTCAAGTGCCTTATGCAGAGCAGGAAGGTGCCTTATATCACCTGTATTGCCAAGCGCGATTGCTGCATTGCGACGGAATATGTTCATATCCCGGATATAATTGAACATTAGAGGCTTCACAACTGCCTCATAATAATCCTCATCCAGCATGAGCACTTTTTCTAAATCAAACTTGCTCTTCAGGTGTTCCAGCAACATATCTTTATGTGCGGCCTTTTTCACAACGGCCTGATTGCGCGGGCAAGCAAGCTGACATTCGTCACAGCCATGTATCCTTGTTCCGAATTTATCCCACATCTGCTCGGGATACTTCCCCATAGGCATCTGGTGCAGGTTCATGGCGCAGCCTTTTGGCGCAAGCCTCCCCGCTTTTAGGATTGATTGTGTAGGGCACGCATTCATACATTTCGTGCACCCAGATGGACAGTCGCAGCGAACGGTAGGTGCGTCATACTCCAGTTCCGTATCAACGAGAAATGTATAGAGAATATTAAAGGAACCGTCTTCTTTGGTATAAGCAAAATTGTTCTTACCGTAGGTAATAATACCCGCACGGGCACAGGCTTCGCGCTCAGGGAGCTCATATTCACCTTCATACATCTCTATGCCAAGGGATTGGATATATCGCTTAAATTCCGCGATTCTTATCCCCGCCTGCATATTATCAATAGGCACATAACTGCGGCAGAGATAAGCTCTTGCGACATATTGCGTAAGCTCCTGCGGGTAGACATAGCTCCCATAGCCATAGGTCGCACAAATGATGGACTTTCCCTGCGGATAATACTTCTTCGGTTGTGCTGCCATGCTAAGATAACTGCGACCGGGATATTTGCTGCGGTCATCATCGGTCCACATGGCATAATCTGGTCTGCTTCGCACCTCGGTTTCATATTCTGTAAAGTCATCCGCTGTGGTGATACCAACATGGGAAAACCCTAATTCCAATCCCTTTTGTTTGATTTTTTCAGTAATGTTCATGTCTGCTCTCCTTTTTTCCCGTTCAGATGCGTAGTTCACATTCTTTTCCGCTTGAAAAAGCATCGCTTTTGTCTTATAATAACACCAAAGCATACTGCAATCAAAACGAATATTTGAAATCGAGTATTCGATAATTTTGAATAGTGGAGGATATATGGAGCTGAAATACTTGCAAACATTCCGAACGATCATAGAAACCGGTAGCTTTCTCAATGCAGCACGCAGACTGAATTATACGCAGTCTACCATCACCTTTCAGATGCAACAGTTGGAGCAGGAACTGTCTGTGAAACTATTTGAAAAAATCGGGCGTAAAATGGTTTTAACACAGGCAGGGCATGAACTGCTGCCTTATGTGGATACTGTCCTTCAATCGGTTGAGCAATTAAAAAACTACGGCAGAGATTATATGAAGCCGAGCGGAACGTTGAAAGTCGCTATTGCTGAAACCCTCCTGACCTATCAGATACAGCCTGTGTTGCAGGAATTTCGCAAAAGAGCTCCCGGCGCAAAGCTGTCAGTCCAATGTTTGAACTGCTACCATATCCGTGATGAGATTGTGGACGGCAAAATTGATTTAGGGATACATTACAACGTGGCTGGAGCAGCAGATTCACTCACGATCAAGCCGTTGGCTGAATTTCCCCTTGCAGTCGTCGCTTCTCCAGCATTATCGGAGGATGCTTGCGATTTGGTCTCACCAGGGCAGCGCAATGCTGTCCCGATAATCACCAATGATGACCAGTCCATTTATCAGAGAATGTTGGATCAATATCTCAGAGAAAAGCAGATTGTCATGGAAACCATGATGAATTTGGGGAGTGTTGAAACTGTGAAAGGCTGTGTCTCCAGCAATTTAGGAATTGCACTTTTGCCGCGCTACACGGTTGAAAAAGAAATTCGGCAGGGCATACTGCGCGAACTGAAGGTGCCGGAACTGACCAGTAAAAAGCTCACGGCAGTATGCACCTTCCACAAGAACAAATGGATCACGCCTGCGATGAAGCTGTTCATCGAATTGATACAGCAGCGGTTCGAAGGTGTGAGCTAAAGATTATTTGCAAAAACAGCTTGAGAGGAAAGAGCTTATCTGTTATAATGATGAACAGCAGAAATTCCTTGAAACGGCGCTGCGTTCCCACAACTACAATCGATACGCCAAACGCCGGATCGTGGAAATCCTTGATAAATCAAGACTTTTTAAGGAGACATACAGATATATGAAATTAGGTATCGTAGGTTTGCCGAATGTCGGCAAGAGCACATTATTCAACGCAATCACGAAGGCTGGTGCGGAGGCGGCAAACTATCCGTTCTGCACGATTGAGCCAAATGTTGGTATCGTAACAGTTCCAGACGAGCGAATCACCAAGCTCCACGAGATTTATAATTCAAAGAAGACGATTTATGCGACGATTGAGTTCTCGGATATCGCTGGTCTCGTCAAGGGCGCATCCCAGGGCGAGGGCCTTGGCAACAAGTTCCTCGGTCACATCAGAGAAGTTGAAGCCATCGTGCATGTCGTTCGCTGCTTTGAGAACGACAATATCGTCCACGTAAACGGCCACATCGACCCTGCTGGCGATATCGACACGATTAACACTGAGCTTCTGCTCTCCGACCTTGAGATTATGGAACGCCGCGTCCAGAAAGCAGAGAAAAACGCCAAGTTCGACAAGTCCGCTCGCGAGGAGCTCGACCTGCTCAAGCGAGTTTACGAGCACCTGTCCGAGGGCAAGAACGCTCGCTCCATGGAGCTCGACGAGGAAGAGGCAGAATACGTCAAGACAATCGGTCTTCTCTCCTACAAGCCAATTATATATGTAGCAAACGTTTCCGATGACGAAGTCGCAGACGCTGAGGCTGGCAAGAATCCGCAGGTCGAGGTAGTTCGCAAAATTGCAGCGGACGAAGGTGCCCAGGTTGTTGTAATCTGCGCAGAGATCGAGGCTGAGATGGCAGAACTCGACGATGAGGAACGTTCGATGTTCCTTGCCGAGATGGGTATCGAAGAATCAGGACTTGATAAGCTCGTCAAGGCTTCATATGCGCTGCTGAACCTCATTTCGTTCCTGACTGCCGGAGAGGACGAGTGCCGTGCTTGGACAATCAAGCGTGGAACGAAGGCTCCACAGGCTGCTGGCAAGATTCACACTGACTTCGAGCGCGGATTCATCAGAGCCGAAACCATCGCCTACGACAAGTTCATGGAAGTCGGCGGCTCCATGGCAGCAGCCAAGGAGAAAGGCTTCCTCCGCTCAGAAGGCAAGGAATACGTGATGAAGGACGGCGACATCGTCAACTTCCTGTTCAACGTATAATAATAAAACCAAAAATCGGATGCCTCGTGCATCCGATTTTCTATTTTTTGCGATATTCAATTCTGCAGCAGCCCGTCGCGGGCCTACAGCCTCAACGCCTTGGCTACTCGCTATACCCCGCTGCCGCGAGCAGCTCGGCCTTCTGCTCGGCGGTCAGCTGCATCCGCTCACTTATGAGCTCGACCGTCTCGCGGCTCGGCACGAAGTCCGGCTCCGTGCAGAGCTTGGTGAAATCGCTCTTGCTCATCCCAAGCCTTGAGAATGTAATTGTCCCGTCCGCTATCGTCCTATCGTAATGCCGAAAGAACAATGCCTTAAATGTCAAATCTCCCATGCAGTCTACTCCTCATCGCCCACGCGTCTTAAGCAGCACTTCTCTGCGAGTGCCGTGCCGATGGCCGTACCATATTCACCATCCTTTGGAACGATGAAGTTGAGGTCTGGAAACATCGTCTTAATCATCTTGCATACGCTCTCGCATTCTGGGAAGTTCGTCAGTGCACCGATGAGGATGAAATCCTTCATGTTCGTGCCTTGAGAAATCAGCGCTGCTGTCTGACAAATAGACTCGATAACCATGTGAACAATACCGGCCGCCTTGTCCTCGCAATTTGCACGAGACGATGCCTTGCCAAAGTTCGAAGCAGTAACCTCAAGGTTCAGTCCCGGAAGTGGCTTCGGTGAGATGTCGCCAACCCTCAGGTCGATATGTCCAACCTCTCCGCCCTGTGCGAGCTCCTGAATCTTGTCGATATCGTTCGTGTTGAGCATGAGCTTGGAGAGTCCTATGATAGTCCCTCCTCCGATACCGATACCTCCAAGGTGTGTAGGCACGCCGTCCTTGACTCCGACAAACGAAGTTCCCGTTCCCATGCTGACAACCATGAACTCCTTCTTATCCTGTGCAAAGTACCCGCCGCCAACGCCGTTCGCCGTGAACTCGTCCACGCGATATGTCGGCAGTCCGTATATCGGCTTGTCAACTGCAATGCAGCCAACGCCCGTCAGGTTCACCTGCTCGATGTCTTCCAGCGAAAGCTCATTGTCATATAAAAACTTGCCAAAACATCCGAACAGGGATGCAATCGCATTGCTTGCAGAAATTTGAACTGACTTCAGCATCTTGTCTCCGTCGAAGCCCGCAATCTTTGTCGTGCTCCCGCCTATGTCAATTCCAACAACTATACCCATTATTTGGTTTCCTTTCATCCATTGAATAATAAACATCGTTAATCATATCACACGCAGGCTCATTTGTCCACCTTTTTTACAATATAATTTGCAAAGTAATCAGAT
>CAVEOR010000077.1:0-6186 GCA_963617285.1 Anaerovoracaceae bacterium
TGCTCCTCTTCGAGATGATGCAGAGCCTCCTCAATCGTATCCTTCTTTTCCATTGCCGCCAGAATCTGCTTGCCATCCAGCGCATCCCAATCCGTCGTAATCATAGTTGCATGTGGATTGTGCTCGCGGAGCATCTCAACAGTCTTCTGCAGTTTTTCCTCGTCCATGCCCTTCGTGTGGCTGAGGATAATCGAGCTTGCATGCTCAACCTGGTTATTGAAGAATTCACCGAAGTTCTTCATGTAAATCTTTGCTTTCTTGGCATCAACAATCGTCGTGAAGCCGTTGAGCTGAACCTCTTCGAGTTCCAGATTCTCAACCGCCTGGATGATGTCGCTCAGCTTGCCGACGCCAGACGGCTCTATCAAAATTCTATCAGGATGGAACTGGTCAACAACCTTCTCCAAAGCCTTGCCGAAGTCGCCAACAAGGCTGCAGCAGATGCAACCCGAGTTCATCTCGTTGATCTCAACGCCAGCGTCCTTGAGGAACCCGCCGTCGATACCGATTTCGCCGAACTCGTTCTCAATCAAAACGACCTTCTCGCCCTTGTAAGCCTCTTCGATGAGCTTTCTGATGAGCGTCGTCTTGCCAGCTCCCAAAAATCCCGAAAAAATGTCAACCTTAATCATATTTATCGCTTCCTTTTCTTATTTTTGCTTTTGTTAAATTATACCACAGCCCCGAGTAAATTAAAACTCGGAGCAGCAAATTTGTTAGCGCAAGCTGTTCTCTGCTGCCTCGATTGAATCGTAGCCGTACAGCCTTGCCGTAACCGCTCTGTCCATGACCGAAATGGACTTTCCTTCGTCCTTCAGCTTTCTCATGTAGTCGAGATACATATCGAGAAGCTCCTCGGAATATGTCCCGAGCTCACCGCGGAGATATGTCTCAACTGATGTAAATCCGCTCGCATCACCCTCCGAAGTGGCAGGGCGGCTCGCTCTTCCGAGCTTCGGATACTTCTTAGCAAACTCGGTCTCCCAAGGGACCATGATCGCGATAATGTCGTCAATCGTCTTCTCCGCCTTCTCAGAAAGCACTGGGAAGTAAGGTTTGATTTGCTCTTCGTAGTACTGCGGTGCCGTGTATCTCATCATTCGGCCGTATTTCTCCGCTATGAGATTGCGCCCCTCCGCCTCAGCATTCACAATATACACGAGGTACGCGTGCCGAAGCTCATCCGTCCAGTTTTCGAACTGGCTCTGGCGCATGATGACGAACGTCTTCTTGTTATCCTGGCAGGACGCGCGACCGCCGATATTATTGACATGCTGGAACATGTCCCACTCAATCTCTATAATTCTTGCGATAGTTTCATCCATTTATCTCACCTTCTTCAAAAGTTAAATTTACAGCAAAATTCAAACTCCCAGATAGAATCATTTCAAAGCCAAACTTAATTTCAATATCAAAATCAAAATCCGTAGTCATATATTGGTGGCAGATTTCGAATCTGCGGGTCGCGAATTCCCTCCATAATATATGTCAAATGGTCTTGCAGGAAGTTGCTGTCCGAGCGCGAAAAGCCCAGTGCATTCAGCTCCCGCGCCGTCTCAGCGCAGATTGCCTCCGTGAGCTCGTAGGCCTTCTGGCGAACAGCCTCACCATCCACTGCAACATCCGATTTCTCAACACCTGATTTCGTAGCATCCGATTTCGACCCATCAAATATCTTCGCAAGCTCGCCGATTTTCTGAACGGCATTCTGCATCTTCGGCAAATCCTTCGCACCGTGATATGCCCACTTGTAGAACGGCATGTAGCGCCTGTTCAATAGGTATACCACTGAAATTGCTGCCTCCGTGAACTTGCCAAGCGATAGCATCGCCGCTACTCGGTCGCCCCTGTCGAGACACCTGAGCAGGTTGTACTGCCCCGCCTGCGACATGACCGCAGCTTTGGTCTCAAGTTCTGGGAACTGCGCACGGATCATCGGAAGCCCGCATTCTTTATAATATTTTTCTGCGATATCAAGTCCGCGCATATTTATTTTTTCTCCTGGCAAAGCTTGATGTTTTTCTCTACTATCTTATAGCTGTCTGTCCCCGTGCCGTAGTCGCGGGCGATGAGCTGCAGGGCTTCGTTGAACAACTCCTCAGCTTCGGTGTATTCGCCCTTCGCAAAGTGGACTTCACCGAGCGTGCAGAGCGCTGCAGAGTAGTGAACATCCTGCGTTCCGACTTTGGTTCTGAAAATTCCAACAGCTTCCTTTGCGTATTTCTCAGCGTTTGTCATATCCTTCAGCCGGACGTAGAGTCCAGCGAGATTGCTGTAGCTGATTGCGATTTCTGCATCGCTTTCGCTCAGATTCTGCAGGATTAAAACAGCCTTGTGAATATATGTGGCCGCCGTGTCGAGATCGCCCTTCCCCCTGTAAATTCCGCTCATGTTGTTGTACAGCGCCGCCATGCGGTAATCATCCTCTACGCCATACAGCTGCAGAAGCAGAACCGCCTCTTTGTATTTCTCGAGCGCTTCCTCGTGCTTGCCGCTCATGCTGAGAATCGTCGCGTAGTTGATGAGTGTCGTCGCATAGTTCTCGCTGTCCGACTCTCCGATTCTCCTGAGACTGTCCAGAGCTTTCTCGTAAAGCGGCAGTCCCTCTTCATAACGGGAGAGCATGCGGTAAAGCCCGCCGAGCTCGTTGCATGCTGCGATTATCATGCCATGCTCCTCTGCCGCCTCAGCTTTCGCGATTGTGTCGAGCAAGAAAGCTTCAACTTTGTCGACTATCTTTTCCGCGAATAAAGCATCTAAATCCTGATAAAATTTTTCTATATTCATAACCTACCTCCGCCTCCAACTCCATTATACAACATTTCCTATCCATAGTCATTATTTTTCCACCAAAAACAAAAAACCTCTCAGTACAGTTGTAGGAAAGGTGAACGTGCTGAGAGGAGCAGTACAGTATTCAGATTTATGAGAGTTTGTGAGTCTCAGTGCGTGCGACCGGTGTTGCCAACCACCGTGTTAGCACTCACGAGCGGCCTTGTCCACGAGCGGCAGAGAAATAGCCGCTCCCACAACGCAAAGCACCATGCACAGGAGCAGCATCCGACCAGCGCCCCAAACATCGAGGATAATGCCCCCAGTGAAGCTAGCCACAACCGCGCTAGCAGTAATGACAACCACATAGAGCGACTGCCCGCGAACTACTTCCCTCGCATCCATAATCTCAGTGATATACTTCACGATAGCCGCCAGGAAAAGCGAGAACCCGAACGGATTGACAATCAGCGAAAGCTGAATCCCGAGCGGTGATGTCGCCATGTACATGAACACGCCCCTCAGCACGAGTCCCACGATTCCAACCTTCAGTAGAGTATTCGTCTTGAATCTCTTGTTCAGCGGCGTGAAGAACATCAGCGCAGGCACCTCAGTAATCGTCATGAGCGAGCCGTACAGACCCATGTCCGTGCTGTCTCCGCCAACATTCTGGAAAATCTGCAACATATAATAATTTATAACCTGATGATGGTAGAACATCAGGAAAATTCCAAGCATAATCACCAGGAAAAGCTTATGCCGAAGCATGAACTCCTTCATTGTGATATCTTTTCTCGGCTCAGACAGTTCAGTCGCCCCGCTTGCGGATTGCCCAGCTATTGCGGATTGCCCAGCTATCCCAGACAGTTCGCCCGCCTCAGCCGCCAGAGCCGCCAATTCCTTATATTTCCGCTGCATCACGACAAGCCCCAGAACGAGGAACGCCATGAACCCCAGCGCCACGAACGGTAAGAACCCAGACCCCGCCGAAGCAATCAAGAGTCCCAGGAGCATAGATGTGATCGAATAGCCCAGCGACCCAAAGCTCCTGCTAAGCCCATAATCTGCCTTCTTTCCAATATGAAGGAACATTCCCTCGACTGAGTTGAGCAATGGTTGCATAGCCGCATGCACAGCAATAGTCGCAAGATAAGCTATGAAGAGCACAATGCTCCGCTTCCCAACTATCAAAACGAGCACCTCAAAAATCGCAATGACGAACGTCATGATCATTGAAATGTCCAGAGTATTAAGTTTCTGTGAGCGGTCCGCAATGTTAGCTGTAATCGGCTGAATTATAACAGACGCAATGTTTCCAATCGCTAGCATCGTCCCGATTTCCGTGTTCGAATACCCTATGTCGAGCAAAAACACCGACGAAAATCCCGAGATGACGCAATACACGCACCAATACGACAAAAATAATTCCGAGTATATAACCGTGGGATTGAGTTTCTTCATATCAAATACTTCCTGTCTATCAAGCACTAATACAACAAGCATCTTAACACAAATACGCATCGAATTTCAAGTCTTTTTTTGTGATTTTCACACAAAAAGAAGCAGGCCTCGCACTGAAATTTTATCTCAGTATGAATGCCTGCTCCTATTGATTCTAGTTTTTTACAACTTGTAGCACTTGCTCCAATGTGCTGCCTTACTTCGGCAGTGCGTACTTGAGCTCGTACTTGTGCATCTTCTCGTCGAAGTTGTCGTGGCCGTAGAGTTTGAGGTCGTCGAGATAGTGGTGCATGTCGAAGTTGCCCTTCTCGCCCTCGATTACGCTGACTGCAAGGTTGGAGCAGTGGTCAGCAACTCTCTCAAGGTTCGTTCCGAGGTCTGAGAGAATAAATCCGAGTTCAATCGTGCAAACGCCGCTCTGGAGCCTTCTTACATGTCTTGCCTTAACCTCTGCGTGAATTGCGTCTATTACATCTTCGAGCGGTTCAACTTCTGATGCCTTGGCTACGTCGTTATTCTCAAATGCGTCGATTGCCAAGTCGAGAATCTCATGCACCGCATCCATGAACACATCCACCTCATCCTTCGCACTCTGCGAGAAGCTGAGATTCTTGCTATGCAGTTCTTCCGCCGTCTCCGCGATGTTACGAGCATGGTCGGTGATTCTCTCCAGGTCACCCATATCGTGAAGAATCAGTGTCAAAACTTTACTGTCCTCGTCGCTGATGTCGAGGCTATTGAGTTTGAGGATATATTCGCCGAGGGCATCCTCATAGCGGTCAACCTTTTCTTCTATCAAATAAACGTAATCGCACTTATTTCTATCAAATTCTTTTATCAAATTCATTGATGTTTCTATGCAAGAACGTGCATGGTTGGCCATCTTGGTCGCTACAGTCTTGCACTGTCTAACAGCAAAGCTCGGTGTCTCGAGGAATCTTTCTTCGAGGAGGTTGAGCGTCTCGTCGAGAGCCTTTTCCTCTGGCATATCCTTGACAACGAAGTTTGCTAACTGCTCAAGCTTCTTGGTAAACGGCAGAAGCATGCAGGTACAGCCAACGTTGAACATGCTGTGGATTACCGCAATGTCCGCCGGATTCACGACATTCTCAAGGAAAGTTAAATGTACGAACGCATTTGCCGTGTAGAAAGCCGTCAGGAACACGATGGTTCCGATTATATTAAAGGAAAGGTGCACGCAAGCTACTCTCTTGGCTCCGCGGTTTGCACCGATTGAGGAAAGGATAGCTGTGATACAGGTACCGATATTCTGACCCATGATGATAGGAATCGCCGTGCCGTAGGTTACCGCGCCTGTCTTGCAGAGAGCCTGCAAAATGCCGACGGAAGCCGACGAACTCTGGATTGCAGCCGTGAAGATTGCACCAGCACATACGCCAAGGATTGGGTTGCTGAACATAGTCAGAACATTTACGAATTCTGGAACATCTGCCAGTGGCTCAACAGCCGAGCTCATGATATCCATGCCGTACATGAGTACTGCAAATCCAATCATGATGAGGCCGATGTTGTACTTTTTCTCGCTCTTCATGAACATCATGAAAACGATTGCAACCGCTGCGAGTAACGGTGAAAATGACATTGGCTTGAGCATCTGAATCCAGAAACTGTCGCCATTGATACCCGAAAGGCTGAGGATCCAAGCCGTTGCGGTTGTACCGATGTTGGCGCCCATGATTACCGGAATCGCCTGTCTGAGGCTCATGATGCCTGAGTTAACAAAACCAACTAACATAACCGTCGTAGCCGACGAGCTCTGAATTACAGCCGTTACAGCCGCTCCCAATGCAACTCCCTTTGGAACGTTCGATGTCAAACGCGCAAGGATGTCTTCCAACTTGCTACCGGATGCCTTCTTCAGTCCATCCCCCATGGTTTCCATACCAAAGAGGAACAGGCAAAGGCCGCCCAGCAGCTGCAGCACTCCAAAAA
>CAVEOR010000078.1:0-6126 GCA_963617285.1 Anaerovoracaceae bacterium
GTCCATACGCAACCTTCCCTTCTCGTCTATATTCTTATAATTGCAATAAAATTTTTAATAAAAATCTCTCAATCCCGCAGAATATGCGGTATGCGGCACATCGTTCGCAGTCAGTCATAAACCACAACATCTTGTGCTTCCATAAAAGATTACTACTAAATATCCGCCTTGTCAATACGATTCTACGTTTTTTTCAATAAAAATTTCAGTTACTTTATTTTTGCGAAATAATGTGCTATAATCTTAGATTGTAATATCGAAAAAAACGCAAACAGAGGCGAAATATGAATACAGAAGCAAACCAAAAAGAAAAGAAACAGAACCTGTTCCAGAAGCTGAAGGCCATGAGCCGCAAGAAGAAAATCATCCTTGTGTGCGTGGGCATCGCGCTCGCGATAGCGCTGATTGCAGTCGGCATCTTCGTGGAGCGCTCCGCGAGAGTCGAGGAACCATCCCTAGACGAAGTAGTCGAAGAGAAGCTCGGCGCATACGAAACCGACCTTCTCGACTCGCTCGAGTCCTTGACAACCAGCGATAAGGTAGCCGACTACCTCGTAACCTGGGCGACGAATAAGAACATCAAGGCGAGCAAGGATGCGAATAACAACGTCATCTTCTCGCTCAAGTCATCCTCCAAGGAATACAAAGGCCTAGATCCAGTTGTAATCATGTGCGAATATGACGCAAACAACATGGCAAACTACGTGGAGCCGATATCAACCGCTCTCACCGTTGCGAAGAACGCCCAGGAGCATCCAGCGTTCAAGGTGATATTCATGCCGAGAAACAATGGCAAGATGCAAGGCGCAGAGACGCTCGCCAGCAAATACCTCGCAGACGACGCGAAGATATTCGTGCTCGGCTCGTCCTCATCTTCCAAGGTTGCAACGACGACAGGCGGCTATAAGCTCATCACCATCACCGACAAGCTGAAGAAGACGAAATCCGAAAACGACAAGGCATATAAGATCAGCATAGAGAATCTCCCGGAACACGAGGCGACATATGCGATGAACCCGATCAAGACGCTCGGCAACCTGCTGGCGAACTTCAAGTCTACATCGCTTCTGTTCGAACTTTCGTCGTTCACAGGTGGTGACGACCCGGACACGATTCCGACATCAGCATCCGTCACGGTCGTAATCAACTCCGCAGACGACGAGAAGTTTATCAGCAAAATGGATAGAGCAATCGAAAAGTATCTCGAAAAATACGCCTTCGACTATCCAAACATCACATACACATATGAAGAAGTCGACGTACCATCCAAGGTATTCACAAAGAAAGAAACCGAGAATATCGTCAGCCTCATGTACACGGCCATGAACGGCGTATATTACAAGGATGACGACGGAAACATAGTCGCAGTAACCAATATCGGCGAGATTTCCACTAAGGAATCGAAGCTCTCGATTTCAATCAGCGCCATGAGCTCCTCTGCTGAGCTCCTCGACGAAATCAGAGAAGCATATAAGACGATCGCAGGACTGTGCGATGTGAAGAGCAAGACTACCAAGAGTTATGACGTATATGCAGGCGGAGGCAAGACCGCCGTGCTCCTCGACGAATTCGAGGCAAGCTTCATGGACTACACAGGCGATTCCAAGATGATAGTCGAGGAAGCATATGAGAGCACTCCGTGCAGCGTATTCGCAGAGGAAAAAGAAGGCTTGTCCATGCTCTACTTCGGAGTAACCGAGAAGACCAAGGAGAAGTTCGCAGGCTCGATCATCACATTCCTGAATGCTCAGGGTACAACAACCGAATAATAGACACAGAAATGCCGCGGTTTAAGCCGCGGCATTTTTTTATTATTTTGTTCGGGGCGCCTATTTCTCGAATATCTCATCCAGCACAGCCGCAATACTTTCTATGCTGACCGGCTTGATGATATGCCCATTCATTCCAGACTCGAGCGCCTTCTTCCTATCCTCCTCAAACGCATTAGCCGTCATAGCGACGATAGGGATATTGGCCTTATCGTTATCAGGCAGCGTTCTAATCTCACGCGTCGCCGTATAACCATCCATCTTCGGCATCTGAATATCCATGAGAATCAGATCGTATTTACCCGCAGGCTCTCTGTTGACGATAGCAACCGCATCGTCGCCATCGAAGGCGCAATCGATCGTCATGCCCGTCTCTTCCAAGATAGCAGTAGCAATCTCGCGGTTCAGCTCGTTATCCTCAACGAGAAGCACGTGCTTGCCGCTGTAATCGTAACGCTTGGCGATTTCCACATTGGTGAGCTTCTCGCCCTGTGCAGGCTGTGTGAGAACCTCCCTGAGCTCGGAGAGGAATATCGGCTTGGAAACGAAAGCCGTAACGCCAGCCTCCCTCGCCTCGTACTCGAAATCGCCCCAGTCGTAAGCCGTGAGGACAATAATCGGAATTGTTTCCCCGATTACCCTGCGGATTCTGCGAACCGTCTCGATACCGTTCATATCCGGCATGAGATAGTCGACGATATATACCTTGTATTCGTCGCCAGCCTCCGTAGCATCCTGTGCACGAAGCACCGCCTCCCTGCCGGACGATGTCCAGTCAGGACGCATCTTGATATCTCGAAGCATCTTGGAAACGCTTCTGCATGTGTTGATATCGTCATCTACCACGAGCGCCCTTGCACCCATAAGGTCAGGAATCGGTTCCGCCTTAACTGGTTCATCCGCCAGTCTGAGGTTGAGCGTAACCACGAATTCAGTTCCCTTGCCGAGCTCACTTGCGACCGTTATCTCGCCGCCCATCATGTCTATGATGTTCTTCGTGATGGCCATTCCAAGACCGGTACCCTGGATTCCGCTGGTTGTCGAGGAGTATTCCCGCGTGAACGTATCGAAGATATGCCCCTGGAATTCCTCTGACATTCCCACACCGTTATCCTTAACTGAGAAAACATATGTAGTGTGTCCCTTGATACTACAAGGCTTCTCGAGCAAACGAATTATGATATCACCGCCTGGCTGCGTGAACTTAACCGCATTGCCGACGATATTGATGAGCACCTGATTGAGTCTAAGTCTATCGGTGAAGACATCCTCGTGAACTACATCCTGCGTGTCTATATATAGATTTTGGTTCTTGGAGTTAACCAATCCCTGAATCATGGTTCTCAGGTCGTGCAGAAGATCTGGAAGGTGAAGTGGCTTCTCGTCAAGCTTCACGTTTCCGCTCTCAATACGGCTCATGTCGAGAATATCGTTGATTAAGCTGAGCAAATGCGTGCTCGAGGTGCTGATCTTCGACAGGTAATCCTGAACCAGAGCCTTATCCTCTATATGCGTCTGAGCGAGGGCTGTGAATCCGATAATCGCATTCATAGGTGTACGGATATCGTGACTCATGCTGTTTAAGAAAGTAGATTTCGCCTTGCTCGCCTGCTGTGCCGCCGCGAGTGCGTGGGAAAGCTGCTCCTGATGCTCGAATTCCTTCAGCTTCTCACTCGTGATATCGCGAGCAACGTACAGGACTTCTACTACCCTGCCATTCTCGTCCGTCTTTTTCTTAATAAAACGCGACTCGAACCAGTTGCCCGCAGGATCGCGGTACTCAGCCATCACAGTGTTAAGTTCTTCCATACGTTCTGGAAGAGTGTCGAGTTCGAGAAATTCATCCATTGACTCGCGGAATTCCGGTGCCATGAACCCATTCACTACGTTTTCCTTCACACGGTCAAAGTTGCCGACTATGCCAGCTATTTGGCCCATGAGCGATACGCTTTTGAGAATTTCATAATCGTGCGTATCTATTTCCATTCGTATAATGGTCGAATAAATCGTAGAAAGCGCCTGGATAACCTCAGTCTGCTTCTGGAGCTCTGCCTGATGAGCTTCCTCGAGCTCTCTCTTCTTCCGCTCGACCTCCATATGCTCGTCTATGATGGCATCTATGCACTGAAAACCGGCTATCATATTGCCCATGTCGTCGATTTTCTTGACGACAAATTGGTAGTTGTGCACTTCTCCATCATCGATGCTACGGTAGTTCCCGACGTAGTCATTCTGTTTGGAGAACACTGCCTTGAGGTTTTCGATACTGAGCGCTTTGATAATCTTTTCCTGGTCATCAAAGTAAACCTTGCTCTTCGCCCATACATTGATGATTGTCTCAAACGGGAATACCTTATCCCTGAGATCTGTAATAGCCTTCATGCCGTAATTCTCATCGATTCTGATAGCTTTCGCCATTCCGTCGTTGAGATTACCCATATATACATTCGTAAAATCGCTAGTGAGCACATTGACGATGGCAAGCTGCTGATTGAGTTTCTCCCTTGCCTTCTTCTGAAGCGAAAGTATGGACTCGGTGTTTCTGAAGCCCAAAACCAAGAGCAGTGGCTCGCCTTCCTCCGAAACCCTAATATATAGTGCACTGAAATGCTCTTCCTGTTCGCCCGACCCTGCCCTGTAGTCGAATTCCAACTTGACATTGCCCTTATCAAAGTGCTTCTGCAGAGCCTCCGGTGCCGTCGTCTCGAGGAAAGCCTTCTTATCCTCATCCAAAACTCTCTCGCTGACATATTTTTCGATCATAGGATAATACGCGAAGTCATCCGGTGATTCCATGATGCCCTCGACCTCGTATCCCTCTAACTTGACGATACTTGCGCGGTTGTTCACTGGATCCACGGTGTAAACGTTCAAATAATCGATTGTCAGCGCCTTAATCATATCGCTATAGTTCATAGTCTATCTCGTCTCCATACTAATTGTCCTGTATTTCGTCCAGCACCTCGAGGAATACCTCGACGATCTTCGGATCGAACTGAGTTCCGCTGTTCTTCTTCAGCTCGTCTATGATGACCTCGCGGCTCAGCTTGTTTCTGTATACACGGTTGCTGTTCATAGCATCATATGCATCTGCAACGCAGATGATTCTGCCAATGAGCGGAATGTCCTCGCCTGCGCAACCCGTCGGATAGCCCTTGCCATCGTAACGTTCATGGTGGAAAAGTGCACCGTCGCGTATGTCTTCGATTGATGAGAAGTTCTTCACCATCTCAGCACCGTGCGTCGTGTGAGTTTTGATGATGGCAAACTCTTCGTCCGTCAGGCGCGATGGCTTCTTCAAGATCTCGTCTGGAACATAGCACTTGCCGATATCATGCAGAAGTGCCACATAGTATATCTGCTTGCAGCGTTCCTCGTTATATCCCAACTTCTCGGCAATGCTCCTCGAGTACTCGGCTACGCGGTTGGAATGACCCTTCGTATACGGGTCCTTCGCATCTACGAAGCTTGTGAATACGTCGAGCGATTCCTTGATCAAGCGGTCGTTTTCTTTTAATTTCTTTTCGTATGCTACCGATGTAATCGCTGAGAATATGTATGCCAGCAGTGCTAGAACCCAGATGGTTAATGCGACGATGAATCCCATCGCATCGCTTTGCTCGAGGTAGCCTTTCTGCAGCTTGTATTCAAAAGTAAAGTCGGTTAAATCGTAATCCGTATCATAGGAATATATTATGATGCCCGCAGTTACGCTGCCTCCGGCGTCGAGCGGCACTTCCTTGTCGGTCGTGCTCGGATGATAGACAATCGTATCCGAAGGATTAAGCGTTATCAAAACATCAGTTGCTGACATATGATAATCAAGTTCAATTTCGTCTTTGTTAAGATTACGAAGGTCAAGCGTCTGGGTTTTGGTCTCGCCTCCAAGGTTCTGAGTAATCTCAAGCGTTCCGCACCAAGCGTTGTTCACATAGCCTAATTCCGTGACGTTCTGTAGGATTGACCATTCGGTCATCTTGTAGCCCGAGCCGTTCGTAACGGTTCCCTCATAAATCATGCCCTTGATGGTCTCTCCGAGAAACTCATCCGCCTTGTCCCACATGTCGGTGGAATTGCCACGAAGATGGATGTCTATGCTTACTCCGCTTTCGTCCGCCTCCGATGTGCCGCTTATGGTGCGAATCGTATTGTTAAATACATTGACATTATAGCAATGCACGCAGAAGCAAATCCCGATGATGAGAAGTACTGCGATAAGGGTCGCACCGCCCTGAATGTATCGCTTCTGCACCTTGTTCATGTTCCTTTTCATAATGTTTCTCCTAAACTCATATATACTTATTTCTATTCGAAGTGCTTAATTATCCGAGCTTTCGAAGCCCCCCCCGAATACTTT
>CAVEOR010000079.1:0-6080 GCA_963617285.1 Anaerovoracaceae bacterium
GACAAAAGGAACATGAACAACGAAAAGAATTACGACAAATCGCTTTTTAGGATATTTTTATCATATTTCCCGGCACATAAGAATCTGTTCATTTTGGACATGTGCTGTGCGTTTGTGGTGGGCGCAATCGATGTGGCGTTTCCGCTAGTGTCGCGGCATGTGATGTACGATTTGCTGCCGGACAAGGCGTATCAGGCGTTCTTCACGGTGATGGCTGTCGTGACCGCGGCTTTCGTTCTGAGGGCATTTCTCAATTTCATCATAACATATTGGGGACACCAGTTCGGCATCCGCGTCGAGGCGGACATCAGGCGGGACCTTTACCTGCACTTCCAGGAGCTTGACTTTGACTTTTTCGACAAAAACAGGACGGGTAAACTCATGAACAGGCTGACGGGCGACTTGTTCGAAATCACGGAGCTTGCGCACCACGGCCCGGAAGACTTGCTCATCTCCACGGTCACGATAATCGGTGCACTGGCTGTGATGTTTGCGGTAGAATACAGGCTTGCACTCGTGGTGCTTGTGATCGTTCCGATTTTTATTTTTATCGTCGTGACGTGCAGGAAGGATATGATGGATTCCTCGGTTCTCGTCAAGAAAAAGATGGCGGACATCAATGCGGACATCGAGTCGACGCTTTCCGGCATGAAGACGTCCAAGGCTTTTGACAATCACGAGGTTGACTTTGAGAGATTCGACCGCTCCAACGAGACATACAAAGGCTCAAAGACGGGTTATTACAAGGCAATGGGGCGTTTCAACGCTTCGATGGAGTTCTTTATTTGCTTCCTTCAGATTGCGGTAATCGCATCGGGCGGATGGCTCATCATGAAGGGCAGCCTCAACTACATCGACCTGATTACATTTACGCTTTACATCACGGCGTTTGTGACACCGGTTCGCAAGCTAGCGACGCTCGCAGAAATTTTCACTAACGGAATTGCTGGACTCAGGCGATTTGCGGAGATCATGCGGATAAAGCCGAGCATCGAGGAGGCCGAGGATGCTCTCACACTGGATTCGGTCAAAGGCGAAATAGTCCTCGAAAATGTGGCATTCGGATACAATCAGGACACGGATGTGCTTCACGATGTTTCGCTGAAGATTGAGGCGGGGCAGAGCGTTGCAATCGTCGGCCAGTCGGGCGGTGGCAAAAGCACGCTGTGCCAGCTGATCCCGAGGTTCTATGATGTTGAAGCTGGGCGGATTTTGATAGACGGAATCGACATTAGGGATATCACGAAAAGCTCGCTTCGCAGGAATATCGGAATCGTGCAGCAGGATGTGTTCCTGTTTGCGGACACGGTTTACGAAAACATCCGCTATGGCAAGCCGTCGGCAAGCTATGAAGAGGTTGTTGAGGCGGCTAAGAAGGCCGAAATCTACGACGATATAATGAAAATGCCAGACGGATTCGATACTTATGTCGGTGAGCGTGGCACGCTGCTTTCTGGCGGACAGAAGCAGAGAATCTCCATCGCGAGAATTTTCTTGAAAAATCCACCGATTTTGATCTTGGATGAGGCAACATCCGCCCTCGATAGCGTGACGGAAGCGCATATCCAGAAGGCATTTGACGAGCTCTCGGAGGGTCGCACGACGCTGATGATTGCTCACAGACTCGCAACGATTCGCAACGCCGACAGGGTCGTAGTGATAGAGAATGGCAGAATCCAAGAAGAAGGAACGCAAGCCGAACTCCTCGCAGCCGGCGGCGAATTCGCCAAGCTCTACCGAACCCAGATGCAGTAGAACTGCGCGACGTGCCGTTTAATGACGAACACCAAAAAAATGCTTGATTTTCTCCAGATAGTTGCATATAACTGTACTTAGAGGAGCGAATATTGTGAGTCGCTCCACACCACAGGCAGGCAGTACATTGTCAACGACCTGAGCGCATACATCGCCGCACGAGCAGGGGAAGATATAGCGTGAAAAGTTTGATCTTATTTTGAAAGGAGGGCGAGATGGCGAATCAGTTTTTGACTAATTATACGGAAACGACGTTCCTTGAGAAAATCAAGGATAGCTTGCGTCATTGCAGCTCTTTTTGTTTTTCTGTGAGCTTCATAAAGAAGGCAGGGCTGGTTCTCCTGTTCAAGGATATCGAAGCGGCGGTTGAGCGTGGAGCTAAGGGACGGATTATAACGTCGACATATCAGAATTTCACGGATATTGAGTCGCTGAAGAGCTTCTTTGCACTTCAGGGTAGATGCGAGAATTTCGAATGTCATTTGGATTACGAGTGCTTCCACGACAGCGGATACATGACGCTCGGTTACCACTCGAAGGGCTATCTGTTTGAATATCCTAACAGCTGCGAACTCATCGTCGGCTCCTCAAACATTACACGCTATGCACTCCTGAAAAACATCGAGTGGGACGTTTGCATTTCCGCGGATAAGGACTCGGATGTTTTTGCGGATGCTATGCAGGAGTTTGAGGGAAAGTGGGAGGCAACCCA
Organism: Anaerovoracaceae bacterium; assembly: GCA_963617285.1. Taxonomy (GTDB): domain Bacteria; phylum Bacillota; class Clostridia; order Peptostreptococcales; family Anaerovoracaceae; genus CAG-238. Next base: position 2,468 of record CAVEOR010000079.1, read on the forward strand.
TCCGCTGAATCAAGAAATCATCAATTTATATGCCAATAAACTCAATTTTGCGATTGAACGCTGGGATATGGACTACGATCTGCATACGGCGAACATCAAGCCGAACTTCATGCAGCGAAAGGCCCTCAAGGAGCTGAACAGATATAGAGCAATCGGCACTTCGCGTGCACTTGTAGTTGCAGCGGCAGGCTCGGGAAAGACCTACCTTGCGGCATTCGATGCGCTCAACTTTGCACCGAAACGACTGCTTTACATTGTCCATGAAGGTAGCATTCTTAGGAAATCATTTGAGACATTTCAGGACGTTTTCGGAAATTCTGTGACCTACGGCATTTTCAACGGTGAAAGCAAAGAGATGGATGCGGACTTCGTGTTTGCAACGAACATAACAATGGCAAATTCGCTCGAGCTCTACGCAAAGGACGAGTTTGACTATATTATCGTAGACGAATGCCACCATGCGACAGCCGAGACATACCGAAAAATCATAGATTACTTTGAACCTGAATTTTTGATTGGGCTCACTGCAACTCCGGAGCGACTTGATAATCAAGACGTTTTCGAGATGTTTGACAAGAACGTGCCTTATGAACTTAGGCTTAGGGATGCAATTATCAACGATTTGGTCGTTCCGTTCAGATATTATGGAATTCGCGATGAACTCGTGAACTATGGATTATCAAAAAGCGAGGAACGAAAGATGGTCGCGCAGCTTGCCACTACTGAGCATTGCGACTTGATTACACGCGAGATTGAAAGCCATAGACCGCAGGGAAAGCTCAAGGCACTTGCATTTTGCAGGAACGTTTCGCACGCACGCATGATGTGTGAGGCGATGGGTGAGCGATATAACACAGCATATCTCACGGGCAGAAACGACATTGGCGAGAGAATCAGGGCATATAATGATTTGCAGAGCGACGATAAGGACTTGGAGATTCTCTTCACGGTTGATATTTTGAATGAAGGTGTTGATATCCCTGGAGTTAACATGGTTTTATTCCTGCGTCCGACGGAATCATCAACGATTTTCATTCAGCAGCTCGGGCGAGGCCTGCGAAAGTACGATAACAAAGAATATGTGACGGTGCTTGACTTTATCGGAAACAGCTACAAGAGAAGCGTGCAAATAGCGTTTGCGCTTTCGTCTCTGGCAGATAATTTTGTGCTCGAGAAGCGGCTGATGATGTCGCTCGTGAAGGATGATTTCAAGGCGATTGGGCTGGATGCTTACGGCGTTGAGATACACATAGATGATCTCAGCAAAGAGGAAATCATAAACTACATCGAGAATGAGAATTTCAACAGTTTGCGGTATCTCAAGCAGGATTATTTTAACTTCAGAAAATACATCGGTGCGGAGTCTTATCCAAAGCACATGGATTATCTCAACAACGACTGTGCACCAGATTTGCTTAGGTTCCTAAGCGTTAAGATCGGCGGCAGAAAATGCGTGTCGTATTATAATTTCTTGCATGGAATTTTGGATGACGATGATGAGAGCAGGAAGCTACTTCCTGAGTTCACAGAAAGGCAAGTTGCATTTGCAAACTATCTTTCGGCAATGCTCCCGCTCGTCAGACCTCATGAATATGTGATTTTCGATTGCTTGATTCACGGAATAATGGACCTTGCGGAAATTGAAGCACGAATGAAGGGCGAAATCTGTGGTTACGATAAAGAACAGCTTAAACATGCGCTGAAGTTTATGCAGCAAAATGAGTTTGTAGTGGTTAGCGACAGCAGATGTGAGCTGAATAGCGTAAGCATTGACGATCAGTTTCTGGAATATCTTGAGGATCTTTTGAACTACGGACTCACACAATTCGACGCAGAATACGGCAAAGAGACAGGATTCAAGCTCTGGCACAGCTACCGCATGGATCAAGTCCAGCTAAAATTGCTCAAGAACCCGGCACATAACCAGGTTGGCACGTATTACTACGATGATAGGGTTGTGATCTTTGCTTCATTAAAGAAGGATGCGTCTGTTGCGGAGAGGCTGAATTACAAGGACAAATTCATCGAGCCAGCGATGTTCCAGTGGGAGAGCATGGCAAACGTTTCAGAAGCAGATTATCGAAAGCTGACGAGTAGCAAGGAAGCTTTGCTGTTTATCAGAAAGGTTGCAGACGAAAATGGAATCGTAATGCCGTTTACTTATGTAGGAAAAGGGCATCTTACGAACCCGCGGAAGCAAGTATCGTTCGACGAGCAGAAGAAAAAGAGTGTTGTAACGTATTTGTTTGACATTCCGATGGAAAACGAATTGCCAGATTATTTGCAATATGATTTTGGCTTGAACTAATATTTGCGAGCAGTTATCAATACACAAAATGCAAAAAATGCAAAATGTGCTTTGATAACTTGCTTTTTTATTGCTTTTCTCGAAAAATAAAAAATTTGAAAAAACCTGTTGACAAGCGACAGGTTTTATTGTATCATAAATTTAGAATTAATCTAATTCTAAAAAGCAAGGAGGGCTTATGTCGAAATATGCTGAGGAGATTTTGGGGATTATCCTGAGGTCCACGGAGCACCCGACGGCCGAGCAGATCTTCATGAAAATGAAAGAAGGCAATTCGAAGGTCGTGCAGGCGACGGTGTACAACAACTTAAAAACGCTCGTGGAGGCGGGGAAGATAATCAGGATTTCTGAGCCGGGGTTTCCCGACAGGTTCGACAACACGACGCGGCACGATCACATAATCTGCAGCGTGTGCGGGGCGATTTCTGACATACGGCTCACCGACCTGACCGCCTCTATCGAGGCAAGCATCGGGCACAAAATCGATTCGTATGATTTGCGAATCCACTACAGATGTCCGAAGTGCGAAGGCCTCGAAGTGTAAATGGCAACAATTGAAGGCAATCAAAAAATTAAAAACTTAAAAACTTAAAGATGTAAAGGAGAGTATGAAAATGGCAAAGGTAACTAAGTACGCAGGTACACAGACAGAAAAAAATCTTGAGGCAGCATTCGCTGGCGAATCACAGGCAAGAAACAAATACACATATTTCGCATCGAAGGCGAAGAAAGAGGGATTCGAGCAGATTGCTGACCTGTTCCTGAAGACAGCGGACAACGAGAAGGAGCACGCTAAGATGTGGTTCAAGGAGCTGAACGGAATCGGCGACACGGCTGAGAACCTTGCAGCTGCTGCTGATGGCGAGAACTACGAGTGGACTGACATGTACGAGGATTTCGCGAAGACTGCTGAGGCAGAGGGATTCCCGCAGCTTGCAGCGAAGTTCCGCATGGTTGGTGCAATCGAGAAGCATCACGAGGAGAGATACCGTGCGCTTCTGAAGAACGTTGAGATGCAGGAAGTTTTCGCGAAGAGCGAGGTTAAGATTTGGGAGTGCAGAAACTGCGGCCATATCGTAGTTGGCGAGAAGGCTCCGGCGGTTTGCCCAACTTGCGCGCATCCGCAGAGCTACTTCGAAGTTCACGCTGAGAATTACTAGAATTAAAATAAAGAAAGTGAGAGACGCGGCAGTGCGCTGAGGCACTTGCCGTGTCAGAAATCTAGAATATTAGGAGGGAAAAACATGAAGGAGAGAAAGTTTTTTATCTGCAAGAATTGTGGCAATGTCATCGCTGTTCTCAAGG
>CAVEOR010000080.1:0-6019 GCA_963617285.1 Anaerovoracaceae bacterium
AGCGGCGGGTTCTGCAATCTGCGTGGGACATACCGCAGGAGCAGCTATGCACTTTGCACTAAGCGACGCAGGGGAGCAGCTAAGAACGAGGCACTGTTTGAGCAACTTCAATTCAATATCGTTGCGAGTTTGCCTCGTTCTCTGCGATGCAAGTCGCGTGTGCTTAAAGTGCACTGCGACGAGGACGTCCCGCGTGGATTGCACGGCACCCGCCGCCCACAAGTATTTGAGATTTATTTTACAGGAGGTTAAACCATGACAAGATTCAAGTTTAGTAACAAGTTGATGTTCGCTATCGTCATGCAAGACGAGGGCTTGTGCAAGGAATTTATTGAAAGACTTTTCCCTGATAGGAAGGTTGCGGACATTAAATTCCCTAAGGACGCACGTGCTACGATCGAGAAGACAATTATTCCGCGATTATTTTCAAAAACGGTTAGGCTGGATGTTCTGTTTGAGGGCGATTCCACATACTACGACATCGAAATGCAGGTTGAGAACGAGCCTTTCCTTCCGAAGCGCTCGCGGTATTACCATTCGAGCATGGACACGCAGATTCTCAAGCGCGGGGAGCCGTACAACAAGCTGAAGCCAGGCTATGTCATTTTTATTTGCCTGCACGACCCGTTCGGAATGGGCGAGCCCGTATACTCATTCGAAATGTTTGACAAGAACTTACAGTTGCAATTGGGCGACGAAAGCTATACAATAATCTTAGATGTGAAAGGTTCACAGGAGAAAATTCCAAAGGGATTGGAGACTTTCTTTGACTATGTCAAATCTGAGAGTGTAGCTGAGGATGATGAGTTCATCAAGGAGATACACCAGAAAGTCGAGGAAGCCAATCTTGACGCGGAGGTGATTGAAATTATGACTATCGAAGAAGATATGCGGATGAAGGACCTGATGTTAGAAGATTTGAGGGAGTGCTCGTTGGAGAAAGATCGACAGTTAGAAGATTTGAGGGAATGCTCGTTGGAGAAAGATCGGCTGTTGGATGACGCAAGAGCTGAGACTCAAGAAGCCCAGGCAAGATTAGAACAATTTCAAGCTGAGCTTTCTGCCCTGAAGAAAGAGGCGAGCACAGCGCATGACGAAGGTCGTGCGGATGAAAAGAAGGTCATTGTCGAAAAAATGAAGAAGAATGGCTTATCTGATGATTTAATTGCTAAAATCATAGATTGATATTGCACATCTCATATCGTTGAAAGTGTTAAGATTGAAAGGCGGGTGGAGTTCTCAATTAGCATCACGCCTAGAAATGTAAAAATTATTAATGCACACGCTGTTTGGCATGTGCATTTTTCGTGTGTTTATTGAATTGTTCTTGGAATGGCGAATTTTGGCTATGCTAGGCCGATGAATTCTTTGATCAGCTGCGGTTTTTCGACTAGCTCTGGGGTGATGGTGAAGGCGCCCCTCGCCTGTTCGAGGGCAGCCGAGAGTTTCTCGGGCTTGTTTCCGTAGAAGGTTGCGAGCGTCTCGCCCTTGCAGACCCTATCGCCAATCTTCTTATGCAGGTAGACGCCTGCCGAGAGGTCGATTTCGTCCTCCTTCGTTGCCCTGCCTGCGCCCGTGTGCTGGGATGCGATTCCAATGCTACGTGCTGCAATCCTAGAAACATAGCCATCCGCATCCGCTGTAAGGTCGAGCGTGTGTGCTGCCTGCGGGAAGAGCGAGTAATCGTCCGCGACATTCGGGTCACCGCCCTGCGCCGCCACGAACTCCTTGAACTTCGCAAGACCGCGGCCGCTCGCGAGCGCCTCGGATGCCTTGCGGAAGCCTTCGTCTGGCGAATCCGCCTGCCCGCCGAGGTAAATCATAACTCCAGCTAACTTTTCGCCGAGCTCGGTGATGTCCTCAGGTCCTCTGCCCTTCAGCGTCTCTATAGCTTCTATTACTTCGAGCGCGTTTCCGACCGCGCAGCCGAGCGGCTGATTCATATCCGTAATCGCCGCAACGGTTCTGCGCCCTGCTCTATCGCCGATATCGACCATGAGCTCAGCCAGTTCGCGCGCCGCATCTATGTTCTCCATGAATGCCCCGTCGCCGACCTTGACGTCGAGCAGAATTGCGTCGCTGCCTGCGGCGAGTTTCTTGCTCATAATCGACGAGGAAATCAAGCCATTGTTATCTATCGTCGCCGTTACGTCTCTGAGCGCATACAGCTTCTTGTCAGCTGGCGTAATGTGCGCCGTCTGACCGATTACCGCCATGCCGATTCTGTTCACCTGTGCGAGGAACTCATCTGGCTCCATAGAAGTCCTGAACCCCGGGATGGATTCCATCTTGTCCACCGTGCCGCCTGTGAAGCCGAGGCCGCGGCCGCTCATCTTCGCGATTGGAACGCCACAAGCCGCGGCCAGTGGTGCAACTACGAGGGTTGTCTTATCTCCGACCCCGCCCGTAGAATGTTTGTCGACCTTGATGCCTTTGATAGATGAGAGGTCTATGGTGTCCCCGGAATACCTCATGGCGTTCGTCAGCTGGAAGATTTCCTCTCGCGCAAGCCCGCGGAAGAATATCGCCATCAGCAGCGCCGAAGCCTGATAATCAGGGATGTCGCCAGCCACGTAGCCGCGGATGAAATACTCGATTTCCTCCTTCGTCAGGCTGCCGCCCTCTCTTTTCTTATAGATGATATCGCTCATATTAAAACTCATATTGCTCACCTTTTTTATTTCCTGCTACCTACTTCATTATTAAATCAGCAAAACTCGTGCCGACGCATTTCTCCTCAACGCCCAGCAAATCGCAAACCGTAGCTCCGATATCCGCGTAGGTCCTGCGAGTTCCCAGGTTCACGCCGCTCTTGCAAGCCTTGCCCCAGACTAAAATCGGAATGTATTCTCTGGTGTGATCCGTGCCAGGCGCCGTCGGGTCGTTTCCGTGATCTGCGCAAATCATAAGGACATCCTCATCCCCCATCGCTGCCATGACTTCTGGAAGCCTTGCATCGAACTCCTCTATGCACCTTCCGTAGCCAATCGGGTCGCGCCTGTGGCCGAACTTCGAGTCAAACTCCACCAAATTCGTGAAGATAAATCCCTCAAAGTCCATTCCGAGTGCTTCTATCGTCTTATCCACGCCATCCATATTGCTTACGGTGTGAACCGACTCAGTGAGTCCCTTCATATTGAAAATATCGCCAATCTTGCCGACGCCGTAGACCATTTTGCCAGCCGCGCCAATCGCGTCGAGAATCGTGTCGGCAGGCGGCGTAACCGAGTAATCCTTGCGGTCCGAAGTCCTCTCGCGCTTGCCCTCAGCGTTGATGATATATGGACGGGCGATAACCCTGCCGCAAGCCCACTCTCCTACGAGCATTTTGCGCGCAACCTCACAGTAGTGATAAAGCGTGTCAAGCCCGAACTTGTCGACATTCACTGCAATCTGAAAAACGCTGTCCGCAGATGTATATACGATTGGCTTGCCCGTCTCCTCGTGCTCAGGTCCCAGAACCTCGATTATCTCAGTTCCGCTCGCTGGGTAGTTTCCGATGCACTCTATGCCGATTTCTTTCTGATATGCTTCCATAAACTCCTTCGGGAAGCCCTCTGGATAGGTCTTGAACGGCACGAGGGTCTCAAGTCCTGCGATTTCCCAGTGGCCAGTCGTCGTGTCCTTGCCTCTGGAAAGCTCCGCCGCCCTGCCGTAGCAACCCAGCGGCTTCTGCTCACTGTCCGCCAGCTTGCCGTCGAGAACTCCGTCGATATTTCCCCAGCCGAGCGAAAGCAAATTCGGCATCACCAGACCACCTGCTCTATCCCAGATATGACCGAACGTGTCGCAACCCGCGTCGCCATACTTGGCGGCATCCGGCATCTGGCCAACACCTAGGCTGTCCGTAACTATCAAAATGACTTTTCTCATATCACTTTACCTCCTCAAACGCTCTCCTACTCAGAGATCAAATTCAATATAAATTTATACTTCTAAATTCTAGTCAATCTCTAACTCAAGCTCTGGCACCGCGTTCACGTAATCGAGGGACACGAGCCTATATTCCACGCCGTTGTACACGCCCTTGAGCCCCCGCGGGAACACATCCCTGCCGTGCAGATGCCCGTACACGCACTTCCGCACGCCGTACTCCGACATGAGTTTCGTGAAATCCGAACCCTGCTGTTTGTCGTTCGTCGGTGGATAGTGCAGCGCCACGAGAAACTCCTTCGCGCCCTGCTTCTTTCCGTCCTCAAGCGACATTCTGAGCCTCTGAACCTCTCTATCGTAAATCTTTCTGTCATGCTCCGAGAACCCATCCGTCCCAGGGCAAATCCAGCCGCGGCTGCCGCAAATCGCTGTCTCGCCTACCACATAGGCCTTGCACTGCATGAAGTTCATCGTGCCATCGTCATATAATTTGTTCAGTTTGCCGACCGACTGCCACCAAAGATCGTGGTTTCCCTTGAAGAAAACCTTCGTCCCTGGCAAATCGTGCACCCAAGCGAGGTCTGGCTCCGCCTCCTCCTGCCTGAGTCCCCACGAAATATCACCGCAAATCACGACGATATCCTCGTCAGTCACCATCTGCACCCAGTTCTCCTTCAGCCGCTCGGCGTGGTTCTGCCAACCGCCACCGAACACATCCATGGGCTTATCCACGCCCTCCGCCATCGACAGGTGCAAATCTCCAATTGCAAAAATTCTCATCTATTATTTTTCCTCTATACACATGATTTAATTCTAATCCTAGATTTCATCCGAGCTATCCGCACCCGCAGCCCCAGCAAAATCCGAGATTTCGAGCACCTCAGCGCTGTCCGCAGTCGTCAGGCTCTCCACATTCTTAAGTTTCCTCTGGATTGCCCGCGTCCTCGTTCCGATGAGCTTGTCAAGCTCCGCATTCGCCTGATTGATTCGGCTCTGCGCGCTCTCGAGCACATCGCCGAACTTGTCGAATTCAGTCTTAACCGCACCGAGCACGTTCCAAACCTCGCCAGAACGTTTCTGAATTGCGAGCGTGCGGAATCCCATCTGAAGGCTGTTCAGAAGTGCCGCCATCGTCGTTGGCCCTGCGATGTTCACCTTGTAATCCCTCTGGAGAACCTCGAGCAGACCTCTGCGAACGACCTCCGCATAGAGTCCCTCGAACGGCAGGAACATGATTCCAAAGTCCGTCGTATATGGCGGCTCAATATATTTATCGTGAATATCCTTAGCCTCGGACTTAATCACTCTCTCGAGATTCTTTGCCGCAAGTTCTATCGTTGCAGGATCTCCTGCATCATACGCATCCACAAGCTTCGCATACGCGTCCCCTGGGAACTTCGCATCTATCGGCAGCCAAACCGTTCCCTCGTCATCGCCAGGGAGCTTAACTGCGAACTCAACACGCTCGTTTCCAGTGGATTTCGTCCTGACATTCTCCTCGTATTGCTCTGGCGTGAGGATCTGCTCGAGTATCGCCCCGAGCTGCACCTCGCCGAGGATTCCGCGCGTCTTGACGTTGGACAATACCTTCTTCAAGTCGCCAACGCCAGCCGCCAAAGTCTGCATCTCGCCGAGTCCCTTGTACACCTGCTCCAGCCGCTCGCTGACGAGCTGGAACGACTTGCTGATGCGGTCTTCGAGCGTTTTCTGCAGCTTCTCGTCGACGGTCTGTCTCATCTGCTCGAGCTGCTTCTGGTTGTCCTCGTTAAGCTGCCCGATCTTCTTCTCCATGGAAATTCGGATGTTCTCAAGCTTCTGCTCGTTCTCGACCGCCATCTGGCTGAAGCGAGTGTTGATGTCCGCAAGCCGCTTATCCATGTTCTGGGCGCTGTCCCGCTGGTTCGTGGAGATCAGCTCGCCGAATGCCTTGAGCGAGTTCTGCGTCTGAATCGTCATGTCGCGGCTCACATCTTTGATTTCCTGCAGGTCGCGCGCCGTATTCCTCTCTCCCGCCTTCATCTCCGCGATTTGCTTGCTGAGCGAGCCAGCCTTCGTCATAGCCCCCGCCGCAAGCACCGCCGTAACCGCGCAAATCGCTATCACAATATATAATAAAGTAGTCTCCGTCATTTCGCGTCCCCCTTTT
>CAVEOR010000081.1:0-3130 GCA_963617285.1 Anaerovoracaceae bacterium
TGCTGCTCAGCGAATCTCTCGTACTGGTCGATTGGGTCGTTCAGCTCGGAGAAAGCGTTTGCGATTTCCCAACCATTGATATATGCTTCGAATCTTCTGGTGATTCTCGGGTCCTTCGGGTCTCTCTTAGCCAGCGGCGAAACCTCAACTGGATGGCCGACTACGAAAACAGGTCCGTCGAGGTATCCAGGAACTTCTTCGCAGTATTCCTCGAACATCTCAGCGAGGATCTTGCCTCTCGTCTGATCCTTGACTTCTTCTGGGTCCATGCCCTGGCCGATTGCAGCGGCTCTCGCCTCTTCGTCAGTCTTTATTTCATCAAAATCTACGCCCGTGATTTCTTTAATCGCATCGGACATAGTCAGTCTCTTCCAAGGTGGAGTCAGGTCGAATTCCTTGCCCTGATACTTCAGGATTGGCGTGCCGTTAACGAGCATCTGAGCCTTGTAGAGCATCTGCTCAGTAACTTCCATCGTGAATTCCATGTTCTGGTAAGCTGCATAGCATTCCATGTTCGTGAACTCTGGATTGTGGCGTCTGTCCATGCCCTCGTTACGGAACATTTTGCCCATCTCGTAAACTCTGTCGAGGCCGCCAACGATACATCTCTTCAGGAAAAGCTCGTTGGAAATTCTCAGCTTCATGTCGAGGTTGAGCGTGTTGTGGTGAGTCTCGAACGGTCTTGCGTTCGCGCCGCCTGCAACTGTCGTCAGGATTGGTGTGTCAACTTCGAGGTAGCCATAGTCCTCTTCGAGAACTCTTCTGAACTCCTTGAGAACGACCGCTCTCTTCAGGAAAACATCTCTAACGTCAGGGTTGATGATGAGGTCAACGTATCTCTGACGATATCTCGCATCCTGGTCCTTGAGGCCCTGCCACTTGTTCGGGAGCACCTGGATGGACTTGCTGAGAAGTACGACGCGGCTTGCCTTGATGGAAACTTCGCCTGTCTTCGTCTTGAAAACCGTACCCTCGATACCGACGATATCGCCGATGTCGTATGTCTTGAAAACGCTGTATTCCTCAGCTCCGATTGCATCTCTGCCAACGAAGCTCTGGATTCTGCCCTGCTTGTCCTGAATATCGATAAAGGACGCCTTGCCCATCTGTCTGAAAGCCATGATTCTGCCAGCGCAGGAAACTTCCTGGCCGTCCATAGCGTCGAAATTGTCCTTGATGTCCTTGCTGTGTGCGGTGATGTCCCATTTTTCTTCTAAGAAAGGATTCCTGCCCGCATCTTGCAATTTCTTTAACTTCTCACGTCTGATTTTTCTCTGTTCGCTGAGCGACTCTTCGGAAAATTCAGCTGCTTCAGCCTCTGCATTCTGATTCACTCTTACATCTTCTGCCATTTTGTTTTTCCTCTCCTTAAATTCACGTTGAATTCGCTAATTCTATTCGCAGATTCTATCTGCTGATTCTCTCGATTTGGTAGTGGAGCGTGCCATCTGGAACGATAATCTCCACGAGTTCGCCTGTCTTCTGGCCGATGAGGTGCTGACCTACGAGCGATTCGTTGGAAATCTTGAGCGCGAACGGATCTGCTTCCGTCGAACCTACGATTGTGAATTCCATCTCTTCACCGCTGTCGATGTCCTTGACGAGGACCTTGGAGCCTACTCCAACAAAGTCGTTGGTCATCTCGTCTTCCTTTAGGACTTTCGCTTTTTTGATCATATCTTCAAGCTTGAAAATTCTCTCTTCAAGCTCTGCTTGCTCGTTTTTCGCTGCATCGTATTCAGCGTTTTCTGAAAGGTCGCCGTAAGAAATAGCTTCTTTTAATTTTTCGGAGACTTCCTTTCGTCTAACGGATACAAGTTCCTCATGCTCCGCTACAATTTTGTCATAACCTTCCTGGGTTAGAACTAATTCTTCTGCCATTTTAACGCCCTCCGTCTTGTTTTCGAATTTTATCTTCATATTCTAACATTTTTGTGCCCTTTAATCAAGAAAAATATTGCAGAAAGTGCATTTTTGCGAGGTTAGACACAAATTAGTCGCGCATTGCGTGACAATTAGCGAACTATGTTGTAGCTGCAGCCCTCGAATATCGTATCGAAGCGGCAGATGCCCTTGTAATTGCAATATGCGCAGGCCGATGTCGTGTGCGTCTTCATCGGGTGAACTGCTATGTCGCCCTTCGCGAGGCTGTTGCAAAGCTCGCTGACCTTCTCGCCGACCTTCTCGCGGAGCTCGTCGAACTCATCGGCCGTGAGCAGGTTGCCCTCTCCCGTGCCCGAGTATGTTTCGTCCTTGCCAAATCTAACTGGTATGACTTTGGACACTCCTGAGAAATCGCCCGCAACGCTCTTGATTACGGCTGGCTCGTCGACTACTACGCCGTTCAGGCGGAACGCCTTCTGGATTTTGTCGTCGATTTCTTCTTGCGATGGCGATCCCGCCGCAATTTCGGTCATCGGCTCGGCTATCTTGAAGTAGAAGACGCCTGCTGGCTTGCGCGGTGGCTTGTTCTGGCGGGCAGTTTCCGCCTCGTCTATGGCCGCCTCGAGGTAGAGCATGAGCTGCAGGCGGTAACCCGCCTCCGCTTCCGAAATGTTGAAGCTCTCGTTGCCCGTCTTGTAGTCTATGATCTTGACGCGGCCGCCTGGCAGATAGTCCACGCGGTCAATCTTCCCTTCGATATAGGCCTTCTTGCCGTCCTCAAGCTCCACGGTGATAGGCTCGATCTTCTTGCCTCGTCCGAAGGAAGCCTCGAAGGCCGAGCGCTCAATCTCGCCAGTTCTCACTTGCTCGATCATCGCCCAGCAGACCTTGTCGCATATGTCTGTAATTCTGTTCGTTCTGTATTTCTCTTCGTTTCCCGCGGCGAGCAGGCCGTCGCGATATGTGCCTGCTTCGCTTGCAATCACCGATTCTACGAACTTGCGGCATTCTTTGCGGGTGATCGTCATCCACGGGGATGCTGGGTCCGTGATTGCAACGCCCTTCACCGTGAGCTTGCGGGAAATCTGCATGAGGCATTCGTGGTAGATGTCTCCGATTTCGCGCGGAGCCAGCTCGAAGATTCTCCGCTCCTCGGGCCTCAGGCCATAGAGGATGAAGTGGGAGAATGGGCAGCGGGCGTAGCGCTCCAGGCGGGATGGGCTGAGGGCGAGGTCTGGGGCGGCCG
>CAVEOR010000081.1:3303-5956 GCA_963617285.1 Anaerovoracaceae bacterium
AAGCCAATGCCTCTGCGGATTGGTTCTAAGGATTCCGGTTCGTGCTCGTGGTACCAGGAGAGGGCCGCCCGCCAATGTGGCGGGAGCGGCCTGCCCTCGCAGGCCGCCTGCAGGGCTTCGGTCAGGTGCCGAAGCCCTGCAGGGCCCGCGACCGCCAGCTGCTCGTCGGTAGCCTGGTTCAGAACGTCGCGGGCCACCGCCGTGTCTGGGAACAAAGCCCTCAACTTGCTGAACACGGCGGACGGCCTGCAAGGGCCGCCTTCGGCGTCCGACAAACTGTAACTTATCCAAAGTCTCTCCATCGGTTTGGATAAGTTTCGATATATACCCATCCGCTCCTCGAGGAAGCGAACATCATCAACCTTACAAAGCTCGATACCCTTGTCCTTGAACAGCTTCTTCTCGTCGCTCCCGAACAGGCCCGAACCCGGCTCTTCGCTCGGCAAAATCCCTTCGTTTGCCCCTACTACAACCAGAGCCTTCATCCGCCCGGTTCGGGTACGCTGCATCGTACCCATCATCAGGCCGTCCCGCGTCGGCGGCAAAACCCCGATCTCGACCTGGGAAAGCCCGACTTCGAGCAGCTCACGGAACGCCGACGCGCGGAATTTTTGACCACCCATGATCTCGTCCATCTGGTCAAAAATTCCGAGGACCTTGCCCCAGACCTGAGCCGTTTCCTCGGCAAGGTCCGGACGGCCAGCATCCTGCTGCAGCACCAATAGGTCGCCAATTTTCTTCGGCAGCTCAACGCGCTCATACAAGAACCCGTACAACCCAGCGATAAACTCGCTCACAGTCCCTGCCTTGAAAATTGCCTCCAAATCCGGCATGAACGCCAGAGCCTTCTCCCTGATGGCGTTCAGCCTCGTAAACTCCTCGGTTCCGTATTCCGCTTCTCCGCGCTTGAAAGGCTTCTTCCACATCGTCCCGCGGATTTTATACTTAATCGCATAATTTTCAAGGTCCGTAACCTCGTCGTTCGAGATCTCCGCAAACCCTGATTTCAGCATCTTGATTACAATGTCCGTTCGGCAGCGCTCCACAACCAAGTCCATCAGCGACAGAATGTACTGCACGATTCCGCTCTGCATTATATCCTTCGTTGAGTCGGAAACGAGGTCGATTCCGTACTCCTTGAACACGCGCCTGAGAATCGGGCCGCGCGTCTCCTGGTCGTTGCAAATCACCTTGATGTCGCTGAACCTGTAGCCCGCGTCGCGCACCAAGCCGAGCACGTAGCAAGCCGCACTCTCCGCTTCATTATATAAGTTGGCAGCGCACACGAGCGTAAGCGCTGGCTCTCCTTCCTGAACGCAACTGTCTCCGCTTACAGAATTTTCCACGCAGGTCTCTATGCCCGCCGTGCGGCTCTTAGCTCTCTCACCGCGAAACTCCCGCGCCGGCAGCGCATAAATCTCCCGCTCCACGAACTGGATTTCCTCAGCACGCTCAGCACGGTAACTCTCCGGAATCCGCTGCCTGCGCGCCTCAACGCCGCAAGCCGCCGCCATCCGCTCGAAATTCCCAATCACGATTTCCGACAGCGCGAACAAGTCCGCATCTCGCGCCTCGCGCGCCTCATCCCACGTCATCACCAAGTTGACGTCGGCGGCATGCTTCATCAGCTCGCCCACAACCGACATCGCCTTAGGTGCGAAACTATCAAACCCGTATATCCAAACGTGATTCCCAGCGATGAGCTTCGACTGCCCAATCTTGCCGAGAAACAAATCGATGTAATCCTCAGAATCCGTGTACTTCCCGCTAATCGCCTTCTCATACTCGCTGAACAGCAGGTGCAAGTCCTGGAGCTTCCGCTGCGTGTACGAACCCGCCGGCACGCCCTTCGCAATCTCCGCCAGCTCGTCCGCCCCGCAATTATACTGCTTCATCTCCGAGATAAAATTGTTCACCAGCTCGATGAACGAATTTTTCTCCTCCATCCCGCGGAAAACCTGCAGGTTCTCACGCTCCCTCACCGCAATATCCGAGAGAATCATATGCCTGCCATATTTGTCGATAAAAGTCCTCTTACTGCCGCCAAGTTCCTCTAGCAAGCGATAGCCGAGCCTGGACATCGAAAGCACCTCGACGTCCATGAGCGCCCGCGCCCCCGACTGCTCGATCAGCTCGCGCTCCGCCTCCAATGTAAATTGATCGGGAACGATGAGCAGTCCCCGACCTCCAATATTGTCGTAAATAAATTTTTCCTTATCGAGGCTTTCGCGCCCATAAAAAATTCTCAGCATCAAATCACCCACACAACAATTGCCAGCTATCTCAGCTCTTCCAGCACATCTATCAAATCCATTGGCGTTGCGATTTCGTAGTCCACAACCGCATCCGTAACCACAGCCTTCTCGCTATCCGTGATTCTCCAGTCGACGAGCACCGACTTCACGCCCGCATTGTTCGCGCACTTCATGTCAAACGGACTGTCGCCGACCATAACCGCCTCATCCGCACCGACACCGAGCTTGCGCAGGCAAACCAGAATCGGCTCTGGATCTGGCTTATGCTTATCCGTGTCGTCGCACGTAACCAAATCCTCAAAATATTCACCGATTTCAAGCATGTCGAGGTACCTGAGCGCCGACTCACGCGTCCTCGAAGTCACAATCGCAACCCTGTATCCGCGCGCATTCAGCTC
>CAVEOR010000082.1:0-1689 GCA_963617285.1 Anaerovoracaceae bacterium
TAGTCGATGAGTTCCTTGGCAAAGTCGTAACCAATCAATTCTGGAAGTTCGCCACCTACGTCTGGCGAAAGCGAAAGTTTGCCATCAGAGAAAGCCCCAGCACCCGAGAATCCAGTCGTAATGCTACAGTTTTTACAGCCGACACACTTTCCTGTCTTCGCCTTCGGGCAAGCGCGATTTTCAATCGCTGCGCCCTTCTCGGCAATCGTGATTTCGCTGCCCTTGTGCCCGTTTCTGATGAGCTCAATCGCGGTGAAAATGCCCGCAGGCCCCGCGCCAATTATCAAATATTTCGTCTTCATACTTCGGATTCCTCCTCATAAATTGCACTGTCAAATATAATATACCACATAGGCATGAAAAAAGCATTCCCTCGTTTGAAGAAATGCTCTTTGAGTTGGTGCGGTCGACAGGGGTCGAACCTGCATGTCGATGGGACACAAGATCCTTAGTCTTGCGCGTCTGCCAATTCCGCCACGACCGCACATCACTTTGTTAGTATAACTCTACGCGCAGAAAAATGCAAGCACTTTTTTCAAAAATCCTGGTTTTTTTGAAAAACAATCCTTCACTCAATCGAACCGCCAAAGTTTGTATGCGAACACCTCGAGTTTAATTTCTCATTTTCACCCTTGCGTGCGGTGGTAGTTTGGGCGTATAATTTGAATAGTATTTTGAAAGGAATTTGACGTTATGAATAAAGCATTTTGCAGAGTATTTCAGTTTGGTATGAAGGTCGGGATGTACTTCCTGCCGTGGCGTGTGCCCGAGGTCCTCGAGGGGCCAGGCGCAATCAAGGAGCTCCCAGCGCTGGTGAAGAAGCAGGGCTGCCACAAGGTCCTCGTTTGCACGGGAAGCTACCTTCTGTCGCACGGGGTTCTCGATCCGATGTTTGCGGCGCTCGACGCTGAGGGCGTTGGCTACGTGCTGTGCTCTGGAATCCCTGCAAATCCGTCCGACGAGGATGTCGAGCGCGGTGTGAAGCTTTATCTTGAGAACGGCTGCGACAGCCTGATTGCATTCGGCGGCGGCTCGCCTATGGATGCTTGCAAGGCGGTTGCGGCTCGCATCGTACAGCCACGCAAGACCGCCATCCAGCTTCAGGGTCTCCTCAAGGTCATGAGGAAGACGCCGCCGGTATTCGCGGTTCCGACGACCTCTGGCACTGGGTCGGAGACTACGATCGCAGCCGTCATCACAGAAGCAAAGACTCATCACAAGGCTTCCATCAACGACCCGCGGCTCATTCCAGCCTTTGCGGTGCTCGACCCTGAGCTGACTGCGAGCCTGCCACCGCAGACAACAGCGGAAACTGGGCTTGATGCGCTCTGCCACGCGGTCGAGTGCTATACGAACAATACATATAATACTAAGTTAGAAAAGGAAATGGCTGAGAAATCTGTTCGCCTCATTTACGATAATTTGTACGAAGCTTACCTGCACGGGGATAATATAGAAGCAAGGCAGAACATGCAGCTTGCGGCATTTTACGCCGGGCGCGCATTCACTCGCGGCTGCGTCGGATACGTTCATGCGATCGGTCACACTCTCGGTGGGCTCTATGGTCTGCCCCACGGCCGCGCCATGGGCGTCCTGCTGCCGCACATCATGAGGCTCTACGGCAGTGCGGCGCAGGAGCGCCTCGCTCGCCTCGCGGAGGTCTGCGGTCTGGCGAGCGCCGCTGGCAGC
>CAVEOR010000082.1:2242-5936 GCA_963617285.1 Anaerovoracaceae bacterium
CCTGCATCGGCGGCATGCCCGAAGTCGAATCCCACCTCCAAACCGCCCTCAAGCGCTACTATTAGTTAATCAATTCTGGCCCGAAAATGCGGTAAACTCAGGTAAAATCACGGTCTCAATTTCCAAATCTATCAAAATATCCTAAAATCATTTGACTTGAACATAGGTCAGATAGTGTCAACTTGTTTGTTCAAATTGGGCAAACAAGTTTTTTATATTTTTTCGCGCGCCACCGTTTCGACACATTTTTCACAGAGTAATTCCGCAATTTAATCTTGATTTATTCTATTTTTTACCACTCATTAACACAAAGCATGTGATATTCTGTTTTCGGAAGACAAAAAGGAGGTTCAAAATGGAAGAATTCACACAGAACACAGTTGCAAAAGTCGAGCTTGCGCCAAGCACGCTCCCGCAGGCGACGCGTTCCTCTGGCAAATACCGCCACGAGCACAAGTACGCCATAGATTTTTTTAGCTACACCGTGCTCTCGCAGAAGCTGAAGCTCATCATGCAGCCCGATCTTCACGCAGGCGATGATGGCAGCTACCTCGTCACGAGCCTTTACTTCGACAATTGCTTCGACAAAGCGCTCAAGGAAAAGCTCCACGGCGTGAGCAAGCGAGAGAAGTTCCGCCTCAGATACTACGGCGACGACACCGAGAACATCTTTCTCGAGAAAAAGCAAAAGGTGAACGGGCTTTGTCTGAAGACTTCGGAGAAGGTCAGCCAAGAAATCGTCCGCGCCCTGCTCGACGGAAGACAGACGGCACTAATCAAGGACATGTTTGCAGGCACCCAAACGGTCGCGACTGTCGCAGAACCAGGAAACGTGGCGGATAGCGGATTCGCAGCAGACCAATCGCAGCCGCTGCTCCGAGAGCTCCTCTTCAAAATGCAGACGCAGCTTCTCCGGCCGAAGACAATCGTCGCATACAGCAGAGAGGCTTACACATACCCCGCTGGCAATGTCCGCATCACATTTGACTCGAACATCTCGACGGGACTTTCGCCAGATTGGTTTTTCGAGCCAGACAAGCAGGTGCTCGAGAGCCCAGTCATAATAATGGAAGTCAAGTACGACGAATTCCTGCCAGACATGATCAGGCACGCAGTTCAGCCGCACGCAACCAGGCTTCAGGCATTTTCCAAATACGCATCCGCCAGAACAATGGCGTAGCAATAAATTTACCGCAATTATTAACTTTATTTATCAAAAAACAGGAGGTCAATCATGACATTTAACGACATTTTCAAATCAAGCTTTCTGGAGAGCGTAAGCGACTTCTCCATCCTCGACACGCTGCTGGGCATGGCGTGCGCACTGGTTATCGGACTTTTCATTTTCTTCATATATAAGAAAACATCTACGGGCATCATGTACTCGTCGAGCTTCGGACTGACGCTCATCGGGCTTTCGCTGGTAACATCGCTGGTAATCATGGCGGTAACCTCGAACGTAATCCTGTCCCTGGGCATGGTCGGCGCACTGTCAATCGTTAGATTCCGTGCAGCCATCAAAGAACCGATCGAAATCGTGTTCCTGTTCTGGGCAATTGCAGGCGGCATCGTAGTCGGCGCAGGCCTCATCCCGCTCGCGCTCATCGGCTCGGTCATCATCGGAATCGTGCTCCTCATCATGGCAAGCCGCAAGACCCACGAAAATCCGTACATGCTGGTGCTCAACCTCTCGAGTGACGAGGCAGAGAATCACGCATTAGCAGAGATAAAATCTGCCGCATCCAAGTTCGTAATCAAGGCAAAGACCGTAACCAAGGCCGGCATAGAGCTTTCCTGCGAGGTCAAGCTCAAGGACGCATCCACTGCATTTGTCAGCAAAATCGGTGCAATCCCTGGCGTAGAGAGTGCGGCGCTCGTTAGCTACAACGGAGAGTACATGTCCTAATTGATTGCATTCTCTGATTTTGTCCGAAACTCAAATGGGGAATCCCCCCTAGAACAAGAAAGGACGCAGAATTATGATAGATAATAAAAATATTGGAAAAATAATCACATCTATCGTCGCATTTGCGCTCATTGCACTGCTCGTGTTTATGCTCGTGGTCGACCAGAGCACTCTCACGGCATCTGGCATCACGATGGACTACGAAAGCTCGCTTTTCGACACGGATTCGGTCATAGAGGTCGACGTTAGCATCGACGAGGATGACTGGGCGGACCTGCTCGAGAACGCGATAAATGAGGAATATTACACCTGCGATGTGACGGTAAATGGAACGACATATAAGGATGTCGGCTTCCGAGCAAAGGGCAACACAAGTCTGTCAATGGTTGCTTCTAGCGATTCCGACAGATACAGTTTCAAGATCAGCTTTGATGAGTATGTGGACGGGCAGAGCTGCGACGGACTGTCAAAGTTAGTGCTGAACAACAATTACAGCGATGCGACGATGATGAAGGAAGCGATATGCTACGACATGTTCGCATATCTCGGAGCGGACGCGAGCCTGTATAACTACGCGAAGCTTTCGATAAACGGCGAATATTACGGTGTTTACCTTGCGCTCGAGCCTGTCGAGGAGAGTTTCCAGCTTAGAAACTACGGCACGGACAACGGCAATCTCTATAAGCCGGATAGCATGGAGCTCGGTGGCGCAGGCAAGATGAAGGATTGGGATGGCGAGTGGCCAGGGCAAGATGATGAGTCGAGCGAGACGAGCGGCACTGATTCGAGCAGCTCAGGTGATTCCAGCAGTTCGAACGACTCGAGTACAAGCACCCCGTCTGGCTTCCCAGGCAATTTTGACAGTTCGAACTTGCCAGATGGCTTTGATGCTTCGAACTTGCCTGATGACTTCGATACTTCGGAATTGCCAGACGATTTCGACCCTGATAATAAGCCAGAGATGCCAGACGGTAGCGATTCCAGCGATGTCATTGGTGGCTTCAGTTTCGGCTCTGGCTCGGGCGCCGACCTCAACTACACAGATGACGACCTCGACAGCTACGAAGCGATCTGGAACGGTAGCGAGGGTAACACCACCGACAAGGACCACAAGCGTGTAGTCAAGGCACTCAAGAACATCTGCAACGCTGACGGCGACTCAGAAACCCTCGAGGAATATATGGATGTCGACAACATGCTCAGATACATGGCTGTGCAAACCTTCGTCGTTAACCTCGACAGCTTGTCAGGAAACATGGCTCACAACTACTACCTGTACGAAAACGATGGTCAGCTGAACATGATTCCGTGGGACTACAACCTCGCATTCGGCGGCTTCCAGTCGCAAAACGCAAGCGACGTTGTCAACTTCCCAATCGACACGCCGTTCTCATCAAATATCAGTACCGAAGATAGACAGTTCATGATGTCGCTCCTAGAAAACGAAGATTACCTCGAGCAATATCACGAATACCTTCGCCAGCTCGCAGAGGAATATGTAAATGGTGGAGAGCTTGAAAATACTATAGATAGAATCACATCGCAAATAGACGATTTGGTTAAAACAGACCCTACATCGTTCTATACTTACGACGAATATACAGAAGCGGTAGACATGCTTAGGGAAACCATATCCTTGCGCGCAGAGAGCGTACTCGGTCAGCTCGACGGCACGATTCCGTCAACACGAGATGGTCAAGAGGAAGATTCCTCGACGCTCATCGACGCATCCAGCATCGACCTTACGGTCATGGGCGTGATGAACGGCGGAGGCGGAGGCGACGAGCC
>CAVEOR010000083.1:0-5924 GCA_963617285.1 Anaerovoracaceae bacterium
GCAGATGACGTATTTGACAGCATCGGTATCGAAACACCGAAGAAATACACCAAGGACAAGATCGAGAAGGCTCTCGAAGCCCTCGAGGACAAGGATAAATACGGTTTCGTTCTCCGTGCAAAGGGCATCGTAGAGGGCGAGGACGGCCAGTGGATTCACTTTGACTACGTACCTGGCGAGCCTGACGTTAGAACTGGCAGCGCTGAGATTACAGGCAGACTCTGCGTAATCGGTTCAGAAATTAAGGAAGACGCAATCCGCGAATTGTTCGAGGCGTAAAGGAGAGAAAAATGGCACAATTAAAGGAAATCCCGGTATATCTCTTTACTGGTTTTTTGGACGCGGGCAAGACGACATTCATACAGGAGACGCTCGAAGATCCGCAATTTAACGACGGACAGAAGATTCTCATAATCCAGTGTGAGGAGGGCGAAGTGGAGCTTGAGCCTATCAAATTCGCATCATCCACCTGCAGAATCGTGACCGTCGAGGACGAGGAGGAGCTGACGGAAAGCTACCTCGAAGTCCTGCAGACGAAGTACAATTTTGAGAGAGTCATCGTTGAATACAACGGTATGTGGACGCTCGATACATTTTATAGCGCAATGCCACCGAATTGGACGGTTTACCAGGAAATGTGCTTTGCTGATGCGAGAACTTTCTTGACATACAACGCGAACATGAGAAACCTCACGGTCGACAAGATGAAGTCGACTGAATCCATCGTTTTCAAGCATTTCACCAAGGCGATGGACAAGATGGCATATCACAAGGTCGTTCGTGCGATCAATCGCCGCTGCGACATCATTTACGAGTACGGTCCGAACAATGTCGAGCTCGACAATATCGAGGATCCGCTTCCGTTCGACCTGAACGCTCCGATCGTTGAAATCGCTGACAAGGATTACGCGATGTGGTATGCGGACATGAACGAGGAAGAGGCAAAGTACTACGGCAAGACCATCAAGTTCAAGGGCAGAAGCCTGCTCGGCGGTGGACTCAAGGACGACGAGTTCGTAATCGGTCGCCACATCATGACATGTTGCGTCGAGGACATTCAGTTCGGCGGACTCGTTGCCAAGTACCCTGATTCGCTCAAGCTCGAACACGGTGGCTGGGTTGAAATGACCGCGACCATCGAGAGAGAGTACAGCGACATGTACCAGAGCGTCGGACCGGTTTTCCACGTAATCGAAGTCAAGAAGACGATTCCACCAGAAGAGGAAGTTGCAACTTTTTATTGATTAAGAAAAGGAGGCAAACATGTCTGTATCCCCTGAATATCTCAAGAAAATGGACGCATATTGGCGTGCTGCGAATTACTTGTCGGCGGCTCAGCTTTATTTGCTTGACAATCCGCTCCTCAAGGAACCTCTGAAGAAAGAGCATATCAAGAAGAAAATCGTCGGACACTGGGGAACCGTGCCGGGGCAGAACTTCGTGTATGTGCACATGAATAGAGCAATCAAGGAATATGGACTTGACATGGTTCTCCTGTCGGGACCTGGACACGGCGGAAACTTCTTCGTTTCCAATGCGTATCTTGAAGGCACTTATAGCGAGATTTATCCGAATGTAAGCCAGGACAAGGAAGGACTAACGAAGCTCTGCAAGCAGTTCTCGTTCCCGGGCGGAATTTCAAGCCACGTTGCGCCTGAGACGCCGGGTTCAATCAACGAGGGCGGCGAGCTCGGATACAGCCTTGCGCATGCATTCGGTGCGGTATTTGATAACCCTGACCTCATCGCGACCTGCGTTGTCGGCGACGGCGAGGCGGAGACCGGCCCGCTCGCAACGGCTTGGCATTCCAACAAGTTCCTGAGTGCGGCACACGATGGTGCAGTGCTTCCAATCCTGCATCTGAACGGCTACAAAATCAGCAATCCGACTGTATTTGCTCGTATCTCGCAGCAGGAGAGAGAATGGTTCTTCAAGGGCTGCGGCTGGGAGCCGATTACCGTCAGCGGTTCGGACCCGATGGAGATGCACCAGAAGATGGCTGAGGCAGTCGACATCTGCATAGCCAAGATTAGAGAAAACCAGAGACTGGCAAGAGAAGAGGGCGCAGCCGAGCGTCCAATCTGGCCGATGATAATACTTGAGACGCCGAAGGGCTGGACTGGTCCGAAGGTTGTCGATGGCAAGAATGTCGAGGGAACGTTCCGCGCTCATCAGGTTCCAATCAGCATGGAAAAGGAAGAGCATCTGGCGCTTCTCGAGGAATGGCTGAGAAGCTATAGGCCTGAGGAATTGTTCGGAGATGACTACAGGCTCATTTCAGAGCTCAGGGAGCTCGCGCCGGCTGGCGACGCTCGCATGAGTGCGAATCCGCATACGAATGGCGGTAAGCTGCTCCGTGACCTAAGAACGCCTGATTTCCGCGACTACGCGGTGGATGTTCCGAGCCCTGGCTCAGTCAAGACTCAGGACATGCTCGAGCTCGGTGGCTACGTTCGGGATCTCATGGTTCTGAACAAAGACGCACATAATTTTAGAATTTTCGGACCTGATGAGTCCAAGTCAAATAGATTGTACAAGGCTTTCGAGGTTGAAAAGAGAGCCTTTGAAGGTGAGATTTACGACTTTGACGAAGACCTGTCGCATGAGGGCAGAATCATGGATAGCTACCTCAGCGAGCACATGTGTGAGGGCTGGCTGGAAGGTTATCTTCTGACTGGCAGACACGGGTTCTTCGCTAGCTACGAGTCGTTCATCAGAGTCGTTGACTCCATGGTTTCTCAGCATGCAAAGTGGCTGAAGGTTTGCAATCAGCTGCCTTGGAGACAGAAAATCGCTTCGCTTAATTTGATACTCACATCGAACGTATGGCAGCAGGACCACAATGGGTTCACGCATCAGGACCCTGGCATGCTTGACCACGTGGCTAACAAGAAGGCTGATGTTGTGCGCATGTACTTGCCGCCTGACGCGAATTGCCTGCTTTCCTGCTTCGATCATTGCATCAAGAGCAAGAACTATGTCAACGTAATCGTTGCTTCCAAGCATCCGAGCAAGCAGTGGCTGTCCATGGATCAGGCGGTCGTTCACTGCACGAAGGGCGTTGGAATTTGGGACTGGGCGAGCACGGATCAGGGCGAGGAGCCGGATCTGGTAATGGCTTGCTGCGGCGATACTCCGACGGTTGAGGCACTGGCTGCGACGACGATTCTCAAGGACAATTTCCCTGATATCAAGATCAGGTTCATCAATGTCGTTGACCTCATGAAGATGGAAAAGCACGAGAATCATCCGCATGGTCTGACGGACGATGATTTCGATATGCTGTTTACGAAGGACAAGCCTGTTGTGTTCGCATTCCACGGCTATCCGAAGCTCATTCACGAGCTCACCCACGGAAGGACGAACGAGCAGAATTTCTTCGTTCATGGCTACCTCGAGGAGGGCACGATTACGACGGCCTTCGACATGAGGGTGCAGAATCACATCGATAGGTTCAGCCTCGTCAAGGAGGCACTGCTGCACCTGCCGCAGCTCGGAAACAAGGCCTCGCACCTGTCGCAGCAGATGAATGATCTGCTGGTTAAGCATAAGAATTATATTGCAGAATACGGTGTTGATTTACCCGAGGTAACGGAGTGGGATTGGCATTAGAAAATTGAAATCTCCCCTGGATTCAGGGGAGATTTTGTTAGTTAGATATTTCGGATGGCGTCGGTGAGGGCGGCGGCGGTGGTGAGCTGGTTGACGCGGCCGCGGAAGGCGGCGGAGCCTGGCGCACCCTTGAGATACCAGCCGACGTGTTTACGCATCTCGCGAACTGCCGCATACTCGCCCTTGAGAGCGAGCACATCGTTAAAGTGCCGAATCATCATTTCCTTTTTATCCTCAAGGCTCGGAGCAGGCGGCGGTGTTTGACCGTTCCAGACCGCGGCGAGCTCTTCGAATATCCAAGGGTTGCCGAGGGCGCCGCGCCCAATCATCACGAAATCGCAACCGGTCTCAGCCATCATGCGCATGGCGGATTCGCCGCTAGTAACATCACCGTTACCGATTACGGGCACAGCGATTGCTTCCTTGACAGCGGCTATAACCGACCAGTCGGCCTTGCCGTTATAGAACTGCTCGCGCGTGCGGCCGTGGACTGCAACTGCAGATACGCCCGCCGCCTCCGCCGCCTTGGCAACTTCTACCGCATTGATGCTGTTTTCATCCCAGCCCGCACGAATCTTGACGGTCACGGGCTTATCCGTATGCGAAACAGCAGCCCGAGCCACCTTGTATACTAGGTCGGGATCCTTCATAAGGGCAGACCCCTCGCCATTCTTTACGACCTTCGGAACCGGGCAGCCCATGTTTATGTCCAGAATCACATTTTTGCGCTCGGCAAGCACCTCTGCTGCATATGCGATTATTTCAGGCTCGTGCCCGAAGATTTGAAACGCAACAGGTTCCTCACCGTCGAGTATCTGAAGCAGTTTTTCTGTATTTTTGTCCTTGTACCAGAGCCCCTTGGCGCTGACCATCTCCGAGTAGACCAGAGCCGCGCCCATCTGCCTGCAAATGCGCCTAAATGGTCCATCCGTAATGCCAGCAAGCGGTGCGAGTATGAACGGGTTGTCTAATTTTACTGTCTTACCCGATTTGCTCGTGATCTCTAATTTTTTCTCTGTTGATATTTTATCGTTTATCATAATTTTCACTTCTATAAAGTATGTATGTTAATAAGCCACTACTACATTTTATGGAAATACGGGCGGCTTGTCAATCGAAATTTTTGTGGCGCGAGGGGCAGATGTGTGGTACAATGTGAGTTAATGTAACCTCGGTGATACCTCACTGCGGTGCCGAGGAAAATGTCTAGAATAGGAGAAAAAACGATGATTTATACAGAATTTAAGGGTGAGAAGATTTCGCAGCTCGGCATGGGCACGATGAGACTTCCTGTAATTGACGGCGATAACACGAAGATTGATGAGGAGCAGGCGCTGGCGATGTTTGACTACGCCTACGAGCACGGTATCAACTACTTCGATACCGCGTGGGGCTATCACGAGGGAAATTCCGAGACAGTGGTAGGCAAGGCGCTGGCTCGCTACCCGAGGGAGAGCTTCAATGTAGTAAGCAAGTTCCCGGGTTACGACCGCGGCAACTTCCCAAAGATTAAAGAAATCTTTGCGCAGCAGCTGGAAAAGCTTCAGATTTCATACTTCGATTTCTATCTTTTCCACAACGTTTGCGAATACAATATCGACAACTATCTGAACCCTGAGTTTGGAATCAAGGAGTATCTCGTGAGCGAGCGTGAGGCGGGCAGAATCAGGCATCTTGGCTATTCTGACCACAGCGGAATCGAGTGCTTCAAGCGTTTCCTCGACGCATACGGCGATGTTGTCGAGTTCTGCCAGATTCAGCTGAATTGGCTCGACTGGGACTTCCAAGAGGCCAAGGAAAAGGTTAGAATCTTAAACGAGAAAAACATTCCGATTATTGTCATGGAGCCGCTCCGTGGTGGCACGCTCGTAGAGCCAGCCGGCGGGGCGGAGAAGTGTTTCCGCTTCCTGCAGTCTGTGCCTGGCATTGTGACAATTCTCTCCGGCATGAGCTCGATGGAGCAGATGCAGGATAACATCAGGATTTTCGAGACAAACGAGCCTATGGGTGATGCCGAGAAGCAGGCACTTTTCGAGAAGGCGAAGAGCATGACCAAGGGCGTTCCTTGCACATCTTGCCGCTACTGCACGACGTATTGCCCGAAGGAAATTAACATCCCGTACATGATGAATCAGTACAATCAGATTACATTCAATCCAGACGGTCTGTCATGGTACACGACCATGGCAATCGGCGGTGTCGAGAAGGGCAAGAAGCCTTGGGACTGCATAGCTTGCGGTTCCTGTAAGACGGTTTGCCCGCAGCAGATCGACATCCCGCACTATATGGCAGAACTGAGCAAGAAGCTCGGG
>CAVEOR010000084.1:0-5763 GCA_963617285.1 Anaerovoracaceae bacterium
AGAGTCTAAACCAAGTCTAATTCCCAGAAGGAATTAGCAAGAAGGCAAACAAAAAAAGAAAAAAAGGTCGGGACTTCACCTCAAATCTGAGGAAATCCCGACCTTTTCACTTTGTTCTTCACATTATTCTTCCGTGTCTGTGTTTTGCATGTAGTAAGCGAGCGCATGCAAGCTGTCGCTCACGTGAACATTTTCAACCGCGATGCCTTCTGGCAGGTCAAGGTCGACCGCCGTGAAGTTCCAAATTCCTCTAACGCCAGCAGCTGCAACAGTGTCAGCAACGAGCTGTGCCTTCTCAGCTGGAACTGTGATTACTGCGATGTCCACATTTTCCTTCTCTATAAATCCCGCAAGCGAGCCGCAAGTCATGATCTGTGCGTCCTTGAAGCTTACATCTTGAATAATCTGCTTAACGTCGAAAATCCCACAGATATCAAAATTCGGCTCGTTCTTTGAGATATAGCTTGCCATAGCCTGACCGAGTCTGCCGTAGCCGACGATTACGATCTTGTAATCCTTGTCAAGGCCGAGAATATTGCCGATTTCCTCGTAAAGATAGTTGACGCTGTAGCCATAACCCTGCTGCCCGAATCCGCCGAAATTGTTCAAATCCTGGCGAATCTGCGAAGCCGTATAGCCAATCAGGTTGCTCAAATCCTTTGATGAAATTTTCTCGACTCCCTTTTTCTGGAGCTCGCGTAGGTATCTTCTGTATCGAGGCAGACGCTTGATAACCGCCTTCGATATTTGCTTCTCCTTCATTTTATCTCCTAATTACTTGTTTTCCTCTACGTACTTAACCAAATCAGCTACAGTCTGGAATGTCTCAGCGTCCTCGTCAGGAATCTCCATGCCGAACTCGTCCTCGATAGCCATGATGATCTCAACGGCGTCCAGCGAGTCAGCCGAAAGGTCCTTCATGAGGTTCGTGTCCATTGAAACGTCGGACTCCTCAACCTGTAACTGTTCTATAATGATGTCTTTAATCTTATCAAAAATCATAAAAATTGCCTCCAATCAGTTTTCGTAAAAAATTACTATGCATTATTATAAAGACTTTTTATGTGTATTGCAAGGTTTTTTTGTCATATTTTAGTCAACTTGCAACATTTCCCACTCTTCGTATGCCGCAGAAAGCCGCTCGTCAGCCGCCTGGCGCTTCTCACCAAGTTCCGACAAAAGTTCATAATTCGACACATTTTCCGGCTTGCAGAGTTCCTCTTCAATCGCAGCAATTTCGGCCTCAAGCTTTGAAATTTCAGTCTCGAGCCTCTCTATGAGCCTTGCTGTTCTCCGCTCCTCTGCTTCGCGCTCCTTTTTCTGGCGGCGCTCCTCCGCAGAGCTCGCGGCTGGCTTTGTTTGCGTCTTGCTAAAATATTTTTTCCCTGAGATATTTTCGGATTTTTTCTCGAGGTAATAGTCGTATTTGCCGAGATATTCGATAACCCCGTCCGTTGTCAGCTCTAAAATCCTCGTCGGGATTCGCTGCAGGAAATATCTGTCGTGCGATACAACTATGACAGTTCCTGGGAACTCCAGCAGAGCCTCCTCGAACACTTCCTTCGATTCGATATCCATGTGGTTCGTCGGCTCGTCCAGCATCAGCGTGTTCGCACCCGAAAGCATGAGCTTCAGCAGCGAAAGTCGCGCTTTCTCGCCGCCAGACAGGCTTCCGACGTTCAAGAAGACATCCTCGCCCCTGAACAGGAATCTGCCGAGTATCGACCGCATCTCCGTGTCCGTATATAATCTGTAGGAATCCTTGAGTTCCTCAAGCACCGTGTTCGAGTCGTTCAGCAAAAGCTGTCCCTGGTCGTAGTAGCCGAACGCCACATTGTGGCCGATCTTCAGGTAGCCGCTATCGGCCTTCAGTTCCCCGAGCAAAACCCTCAGAAGCGTAGTCTTTCCAACGCCGTTCGGTCCCAAGATACAGATACGCTCTCCGCGTTTGATGTCTAGGTCGACATCGCGGAAGAGCTCACGACGCTCGCTCCCGAACCCGAAGGACTTCTCGAGGCTCTCGGCCAAGATGACATCGTTGCCCGACGGGAAATTTTCCTTGAAGCTGATCTTCAGCTTGCCCTGCTCGCCCTCAGGTCGCTCGAGCCGCTCGACCATGTCCAGGCGCTTCTCCCTCGAAGCCGCGCGCTTGGCAAGGTGCTCCGTGCCGTGCTGCTTCATCGTCCTGATTATCTCTTCCTGGCGCTTAATCTCGCGCTGCTGGTTGTTGTACGCGCGCAATTCCGTCTCGCGGCGGATTTTTTTCTGAGACGCGTAATCGCTGTATTTGCCCTGATACGTGTAGAGTTTGTGGTTTTCCACCTCGAAAATCCTGTTCACGATTCTGTCGAGGAAATATCTATCGTGCGACACGACCATAATCGTCCCGCGATAGCCCTCGAGGTACTGCTCAAGCCACTTCAGCGTCCCGATATCCAGATGGTTCGTCGGCTCGTCCAGCAGCAAAATATCTGGCTTCTCCAACAAAAGCGCCGCAAGTGCGAGCCTCGTTCTCTCCCCGCCAGACAGCGAAGAAATTTTCTTATCGTAAAAGCTCTCATCAAATGCCATGGAGTTGAGAATTCCAATGATTTCTGACTTGTACGTGTAGCCGCCGTCTCTGTCAAACTGGTGCTGCAGCTCGTCGAGCCGCGCGATCAGCCTTGCGTCACTCGGATTGGCCGCAACCTCGTCGGAAAGCCTTGCGATTTCCTCTTCCATCGCCTTCAGACCCGAGAAAATCCCCTCGACTTCCTCGAGTACGGTTCCGTCGCTGTCGAAATTGTCGCGCTGCTTGAGATAGCCAATCCTCGTGTTTTGGGACACGAAAAATTCGCCATCATCGCACGGCAGCTCGCCAGTCAGCATCTTCAGCAGAGTTGTCTTGCCTGCGCCGTTCCTGCCGATTATGCCGACTTTGTCGCCCGCATTCAGATGAAAGCTTACTTTCTCGATTATGACATCCGTTCCGTATGTTTTTGTGAGGTTGTTAGCAGATAAAACGATCATGATTTAATAGTTATAACTCCATATTTGCGTAGGCGTCGAGGTCGAGCTCGTCCGCCCCTAATTCCTTGTATTTGTAATATGCGGCGGACGCGATCATCGCGCCGTTATCCGTGCACAGAATCGGTGATGGGCGATAAAGGCTGATGCCGTTCTCGTCGCATGCCGCCTGCATCATCTCTCTGAGCTTGGAATTCGCGGCAACTCCGCCTGCGAGGGCGAGCTTCTTCTCGCCAGTGAGGTTCGCGGCGTCCATCGTCTTCTTCACGATTACATCCATAATCGCCTGCTGGAAGCTCGCCGCAACGTCCGCGCGGTTGATTTCATTGCCAGCCTGTTTCTGCTGGTTGATATAGTTGAGGGCGGCCGTCTTCAGTCCGCTGAAGCTGAAGTCGAAGCTGTCCTTCTCCAGATATACTCGCTTGAAGTGAATCGCCTCTGGATCGCCTTCTTTTGCGATTTTGTCGATTTTCGGGCCGCCTGGGTAGCCGAGACCCAGCACGCGAGCGACCTTGTCGTAGGCCTCGCCCACTGCATCGTCTCTCGTGCCGCCGAGGATTTCGCACTCGGTATAGCTCTTCACGTGCACGATTTCCGTGTGTCCACCGCTAGTGATGAGTGCCATGAACGGCGGCTCGAGCTCTGGCGATTCCACGAAATTCGCGCTGATGTGCCCCATGAGGTGATGTACGCCGACGAGCGGAATGTCCCTTGCGAATGCGAGCGACTTAGCCGTTGCAACGCCGACGAGCAGCGCGCCGATGAGCCCTGGCCCGTTCGTAACGCCTATGAGGTCGATGTCGTCGAGCGTTACGCCCGACGCTGCGAGCGATTCCTCGAGCACCCCGTTGATATTCTCGAGGTGGTGCCGCGACGCAATCTCGGGCACAACCCCGCCGTAGTTCTTGAAAATGTCTATTTGTGATGAAATGACATTGGAAAGGACGTCGCGGCCGTCCGCCACCACGCTGATAGCCGTCTCGTCGCAGCTAGTCTCAATCCCCAATGTCAAAAATCTTCCGTTTACCATGCTTAACGCTACCTCCAAAAAATTAATGCGTCTTCGCCGTTGTCCTCGTAGTATCCGCGGCGGATGCCTGCTTCGCGGAAGCCGAGGCCGCTGTAGAGCCTGATGGCGGGCTCGTTGGACGCCCGCACCTCGAGCGTGAAGCTCTCGGCGCCCGCTGCCGCCGCCTCAGCAAACAGCAGCTCAAGTATCTCCGTGGCGGCGTGCAGCCGGCGTGCGGCGCTCGTGACGGCGACATTGGTAATTTGGCCTTCGCCGACCACAATCCATAGGCCCGCGTAGCCGCACACGCGGCCGTCCATCTCTGCCACAACGTACACAGCCTTCTCATTCTCCGTCAAATCGTACAATACCGATTCGTAGCTCCACGGCCGCGCAAAACACTCTTTTTCAATCTCCGCAATCGCCGCGGCATCCTCTGCACGCGCCCTGCGCACCGAAATCTGCATATTTTCCATCGCTACTCCTGATGCGGGCCGCGGCAGATTGGCAGCTGGCCGGCTTCTAATTTCTGCTCGGCCTCGGCCTTGCGCATGTAATCTGGCAGGAGCTCAGTCGTCGGCACCTTATACTTGTCCAGATTCTCTGCAGCGCAAAACGCCACGCTCGCGGCATCCTGATATCTGATATCAGCGTCCGCAAATGCGTACTTTCCGTGGCCTGCGAGCGCATCGTTTATTTGCGATTCATAGGCATCGATGCCATCGCCGAAGAACAGAACCTCGTGGCCATCCGCAAATACGCGCTTGCGAATCACGTCGAGCATATCGCTGAGCATGTACGGACCATCTTCCATGTATCCGTCGAGCCTGCCGTAGACCTGCCCGCGGCGGGCGTTGATAATCGGGCAAACAATCTTGTCCTCTATCTTTGCCTCGTGGGCCTCAGCCTTGTACATGAACGCAGTGAGGCTCGGTACAGCGATTGCCTCGCTGAGGCCGAGAGCCTGCGACAGTGCGCGAGCCGTCGAAACTCCGATTCTAATGCCCGTAAACGAGCCTGGTCCAACGGACGCTGCCACATATGAAATTTCGTTCTTCGAGACGCCAGCGTCCGCAAGCACCGCAGAAACTGTCGGCACGAGCTCGCGCAGGTGGCTCATGCTACCCTCGATCTCCCTAAACGCGAGCGTACTCATATCGCCCGTTCCTCGCTCGCAATCAACTGCAAGTAGAGAAACCGAGCCTGCCTTGCCCGTCGTCTCAATCGCTAAAATGTACATTTATATATCCTCTCCCCCTCGTTTTCTCCATACTCGAGGTAAATAAATTTCGTGTTCTCAGGCAGGATGCCGAGGATGAGATCAGCCCACTCCACGACGCAAACGCCCTCGCCATAGAAATACTCGTCGATTCCGATATTGAAGAGCTCATCCTCGTCGCTCACCCGATATACATCGAAGTGGTAGAGCGGGAGCCTGCCATCTGTATACTCCTTGACAATCGTAAATGTCGGGCTCGTAATCCGAGCCGCAACGCCGAGCCCCTCCGCAATATAGCGGGTGAGCGCGGTTTTCCCCGTTCCGAGGTCGCCGATGAGCGCAACGACATCCCCGGCCGCCAGCGACTGCGCCAGTTCAAGCCCGAACGCCCGCGTCTCCGCCTCGCTCGCCATATTTACTTGCCTCTTAATCTCAGCCATATTATCCTCTTTATTTCTTGCCCGTGCTGTGCAGGAACCCTGAGATTCTTTTATAGATCACGAACGTGATTCCCGAGTTCAGCGTGCCC
>CAVEOR010000085.1:0-5713 GCA_963617285.1 Anaerovoracaceae bacterium
TGAAAAAGAGAATTCAAAAATTAGTTATAGCGGCGGTGCTGTACGTCATCGCCTTGCTGATCCCGGCTTCGATTGCCTATGGCGAGTACGTGAAGCTGGCGGTTTTCTTGGCGGCTTATCTCGTCGCTGGGTTTAAGGTTCTGCGCAAGGCATGGAAGAACATCCTTCGCG
This sequence comes from Anaerovoracaceae bacterium, assembly GCA_963617285.1. Lineage (GTDB taxonomy): Bacteria > Bacillota > Clostridia > Peptostreptococcales > Anaerovoracaceae > CAG-238. The sequence goes on from CAVEOR010000085.1 coordinate 172, forward strand.
GTAAGATCTTTGATGAGAACTTCCTGATGGCGGTCGCTTCGCTGGGAGCTTTCATTATTGGCGAGTATCCAGAAGCCGTTGCGGTAATGATTTTCTACCAGATCGGCGAGCTGTTCGAGGACTATGCGGTAGGCAAGTCGAGAAAGTCGATAACCGAGCTCATGGACATCCGCCCAGACTATGCGAACCTGAAGCTTGAGAACGGCGACAGCAAGAAGGTCGACCCTGACGAAGTCAAGATTGGCGACGTTATCGTCATCAAGCCAGGCGAAAAGGTTCCGCTCGACGGCGTTGTGCTCAGCGGGCAGTCCATGCTCGACACGGCGGCGCTCACCGGCGAGTCCGTACCGCGCAGCGTACACGAGGGCGAAGACATCCTCAGCGGCTGCATCAACCAGAGCGGACTTCTCGAGGTTAGGGTTACCAAACTCTTCGGAGAGTCGACGGTCAGCAAAATCCTCGAGCTCGTGGAGAACGCGACGAGCCAGAAGGCGCACATGGAAAACTTCATCACGAGATTCGCGGCATACTACACGCCCGCAGTCGTTGGAGCGGCTGTTCTTCTCGCGCTCGTTCCGCCAATTCTCATCGGCACCGGAGTAATCGGCGCGGTAACCACGGGAACGGAGGCAGCGACAATCGGCTTCTCCACGGAGCTTTTCGCTAAGTGGGTGTACAGAGCGCTCGAGTTCCTCGTAGTATCCTGCCCATGCGCTTTGGTAATCTCGGTTCCGCTTAGCTTCTTCGGGGGCATCGGCGGCGCATCCAAGATCGGTCTGCTCGTCAAGGGCAGCAACTATCTCGAGGCGGCGGCTTACACGGAATACGTGGTTATGGATAAGACCGGCACGCTGACACGCGGCGTGTTCGAGGTTGAAAACATAATGCCAGCGAACGGCTTCTCGGAGAGCGAGCTTCTGAAGCTTGCGGCATACGCAGAGGCCGGCTCCACGCATCCGATTTCGCAGAGCCTGAGAGAGGCATATCCGGCGGGCGCAGGTGCAGGCGCGGCAGAAGCGAGCGGCACTCAGGCAGAGGCAAAGATTGACCAATCGTTAATTACCGATATAACCGAAATCGCTGGCCACGGCGTGGAAGCGACGGTCGAGGGCTGCAGGGTTCTCGCGGGCAACTACAAGCTCATGGCGAAGGAAGGCATTCAGTGCGAGAAGCCAGATGCAATCGGCACGGTCGTTCACGTCGCATGCGACGGAGTCTATGCGGGCTACATCACTATTGCAGACCGTGTAAAGGACGATGCAAAGGATGCAATTGCAGGGCTCAGGAAGCTCGGCATCAAGACGGTTATGCTCACGGGCGACGCGGAGTCAGTTGCGCAGGCGGTCGGCGACTCGCTCGGAATCGACGTGGTTCGCGCAGAACTTCTCCCTGAGGACAAGGTCAATGAGGTTGAGCAGCTTTTGGCAAAGAAGTCATCAAAGGGCAAACTTCTCTTCGTAGGCGACGGAATCAATGACGCGCCAGTGCTTGCCCGGGCGGACGTAGGCGTTGCGATGGGCGGACTCGGCTCGGATGCGGCGATTGAAGCGGCGGACGTCGTAATCATGACGGACGAGCCATCCAAGCTTCTCTCACTCATGGACATCGCTAAGCGCACGCTCAGAATCGCCAAGGAGAATGTCGTATTCGCACTCGCGGTCAAGCTTGCGATACTCATCCTCTGCGCGGTCGGCATCGCAAACATGTGGGCAGCGGTATTCGCGGACGTAGGCGTTTCCGTAATCGCCATCATCAACGCGATGCGTGCACTCAAGGTCAAGGAATAAATGGGGGAATAAAATATATAGTAAGCAATCCGGCAGGTCGGGGCACAGTGACTCTATAACCTGTCGGATTTTTTGCGAATTTGCACGAAAAAACACATAATTCCGAAATTTTCAGAAAATTTCTGCGAATTATTACATTTTATTTGCGGAAATGCTTGGAAAGTGTATTTTTTTGTGTTACAATCCTGTAAAGGAGTAAAGATGGATAACAAAGTTAATGTACAGGCGCAGAGGTGTGTGATCGTCGGAAACGCTGAGATCGGCGATTACGGCAGGGCAAAGGAATATTTGCGGGACGGTGATTTCCTGATTTTCTGCGACGGCGGACTGGCGCATACTGGAGGGCTCGGCAGGAAGCCAGACCTCATCATCGGCGACTTTGACTCGTACCCGGAGGAGAAAGCGCGCGAGCTCGGCGCGGAGATGATAGTCCTCCCGTGCGAGAAAGACGATACCGATACGGTCTTTGCGACGAAGGAGGGCCTGAAGCGCGGCTTCGGCGAGTTCCTGCTCCTCGGAGTTATCGGACAGCGGCTCGACCATACGCTTGGCAATGTGGCAATATTAGAAATGTTAGAGAAAGCTGGCTGCCGCGGCACAATTGTGGACGATTACTCGGAGATGACGCTCGTCGGCGCAGAGCCAGCACATATAAATAGTAGCTTTTCGTATTTCTCGCTGCTGAACATCGGCGGCAAGGCGGAGGGCGTGAATATCGAAGGCGCGAAGTACACGCTGCATGACGCGGTGATTTCGACGGATTACCAGTACGGAGTGAGCAACGAGGTGGCCTGCCGTTCGACAGGCAGGTGCGCAACAGTCAGCGTGGCGCGCGGCGAACTCCTACTAATTAAAGTATTCTAAGCAGGGAATAAATAGGAGGAGAATGTCGAAGAATGTCGAAAAATGTCGAAACTTGGAGATATCCCGACAGGATTCGACAATATCCGACAAAATACGCACATAAGATAGGGGCATAATGGAAAAAGGACAAATAGTAGAACTGAAAATAGAGGACATGACGGCGGACGGAAACGGAATCGGCAAGGTCTACGCGGAGCCTGAAGCGAGCGGCCTGCCTGCTGATAGGCAGGTGACCGATAGCGAGGCTGGTGGCCAGCGCGGATTCGCGGTTTTCGTGAAGGGCGCAGTTTACGGCGACAGGGTGAGGGCAGAGCTCACGAAGGTCAAGAAAAACTACGCGTTTGCCAAAGTCTTAGACATATTGGAAGAATCGGCGGACAGGCGAGAGCCAGTCTGCGAGTACAGCGGAATTTGCGGCGGGTGCGCATATTCGTGCCTCAGCTATGACGCAGAATTGCAGCTGAAGGAAAAGCAGGTTCGCGAGAAGCTCATCAGGCTCGGCGGGCTTGCGGAGCCGGTGATTTTGCCGATTGTGGGGGCGGGCGACGAGCCGAGCCCAGAACTGGCGGAGAGCGAGGCGAGGAGCGAGCGGGCAGCTGAGGCTCGCCCCAAGGTGGCTCCAGTTCGCTACCGCAACAAGGCGAGCATGCCTGTCAGCACAGGCGGCCTCATCACGGAGAAGGGCGGTATAGTTAGACCCGTCCATGAGCCGCGAATCGGGTTCTATCAGCCGAAGAGCCACGAAGTAGTTGACTGCGAAGACTGCCTACTTCAGTCCGAGCCAGCGATGGCAGCGGCGCGGGCCCTCAGGCAGTTCATGGAGGAAGACCACATTACATCATATGACCCGCGCTGGGACAAAGGCCTACTGCGTCACATGATAGTCCGAACCGCAGCCGGCACGGGCGAGGTCATGATAATCCTCGTTATAAACGGCAAGGCGATTCCGAACGCGCAGAAGCTGATCGAGATGCTAGATGATGCGATTTACAACGTGCCTGTCTACGAAGAAGGACCGCTCGCAGGCGTAGAATTCAATCTCGAAAGCGTAGTTCTGAACATAAATAAATCAAAGAAATTGGAAGGTCAGATCCTCGGTGAGGAATGCATCACGATTGCTGGCAAGCCGACGATTACGGAGGAGGTTGGCGGACTCAAGTTCGAAATCTCGCCGCTTTCGTTCTATCAGGTGAACCGCGATCAGATGATTCGGCTCTACGGCAAGGCTCTCGAGTACGCATCGCTAAAAGGCGATGAGACAGTCCTCGACCTGTATTGCGGCGTTGGAACCATTGGGCTCTTCGCTGCGGCGCAGATGCAGGGCGGCCGCGTCATAGGCATCGAGTCCGTCAAGGGCGCTGTGCTCGATGCCAACCGCAATGCGACCATCAACGGCATAGTGAACGCCAGGTACGTCTGTGGCAAGGCTGAAGAGGAATTACCACGGATGGTCGCAAACTTGGCAGGCGGCCGCAACGACATAGACGAAAAAGAACAAAAATATATACAGAAATATTTAGAACAGGATTTACACATCGAACATGCCGACGTTGTAATTTTAGACCCGCCTCGGGCAGGCTGTGAAACGGCTTTGCTTGAAGCGGTGACGAAGACTGCACCAGACAGAATCGTATACGTATCCTGCGACCCCGCGACCTTGGCTCGCGACATCAAATGGCTCGGCGAACACGGCTATGAATTCATCGAAGCAACGCCATTTGACATGTTTCCAAGGACTGCAAGTGTTGAGTGCGTAGCCTTGCTCACAAGGAAGGACCAGTAATGATAGACTTAAAAGAAGTACTCGTGGTTAATTGCATCGCAGTTTTGATGATGATTTTCCTGTTGCGTTACAGGTATAAGCACGGGAAAAATCCACACGCCGACAGCCGAATCTACAGCGCGATGGCATTCATAACCCTGCTCGGAGCAGTTGCTGAGACGGGAGGATTCCTCGTGGACGGCAGTGGCATAGCATGCGGACGGTTCTTGAACTATCTGTGCAACAGCCTCTCATTCCTCGGGACGTCGAGCATCGGCCTCCTCTGGTGCTTCTACGTGGATCTTCACGTCAACAAAAATTACAAGCGGACATTCAAGATTGCGAGATATCTTGCAATTCCGTGGTTCCTCGAGCTTGCGGCAATCATTGCAAATGCGGCGGGCGTAGGAATTTTGTTCTCGATTTCGGATGAAAATATTTACTCGAGAGCGACGTTTGTTGCGCTTGGGTATGTGACTTTGATATTCTACTTCGCTTGCAGTATGTACATCGTGCATCGCGCGGAGAAACAGGTGTTGCACCTGAACTTTTTCCCGATTCAATACTTTCTCCTGCCGTGTCTGGCGGGCGTAATCACGCAGTTCATCTGGTACGGAATCACGACATCGTGGATTTCGGTTGCGATTGCGCTGACGTTCGTGCAGATGCAGTCGGACTCGGAGAATTTGCTGATGGACGCGCTTTCGGGGCTATATAATAGAAGATATCTCAACGGAATTCTCCAGCAAAAGGACATAATTCGGGGTCGATCGCTCTTCGGAATCATGCTCGATGTCAACGATTTCAAGTCGATAAATGATAATTTCGGGCACACAAAGGGCGACCAGGCGATTCGCATAATCGGAGAAATCCTCTTTAGGTCCATGCCGGATGGCGGAATGCCGATTAGATATGCGGGCGATGAGTTCGTAGTTCTGCTGTCGAACGTATCGCAGGAGCAAGTAAATGCAACGATTGCGGAGATAAATGCGAACATCGCAGCCTTCAATGCGTCGGATGACGAGCCGTTCAAACTCAGCATAGCGATTGGCCAGGCGAGACTCGGCATAGATGAAGACGTCGAGAAATTCCTCTCGAACATGGACGCCGCAATGTACGAAGAAAAGCG
>CAVEOR010000086.1:0-5652 GCA_963617285.1 Anaerovoracaceae bacterium
TCCCTTGTATTCCAAATCGTTATTCAATAAATTTTCCTCGCTTTCTTGCGACTCGCTCCTGTATCGAAGCGGGCGGCGATGTTGTTTCTGCAGGCAGCTTGCCGCCGCCGCTCTCTGACGCGCTGCCGGGCAAATCGCTCCTGCCTGCCGGGCAGCTCGCCTCTAACGCACGCGATACTTCGGCCGATTAGCGTAGTTCCGGCACTCCAAAAGCCCAAGCCTTGCGAATTTCTGCACGAAGGTCCTGATCGTAGCATACGCCGCAGCGCCGAAATTTTTCTCTAATTCTTTTGTCGAAAACTCATCCTTGCCATAGTGATTCAGGACGAAATTCCAGAGCTCGTGCTCCTTCTGCGTGATCTCGCCAGTCAGCACAGCGTTCGCAAACTCGTCAATCACATACTGCGACGGCAGACTGCCGCCGATATGCGCATACACATTCTCCGAGAAGTACGAAACGAAAGGCGTCACATCGATATAGCCGCTCAACTTCGCATTCTCCTCAACCTGCTGATACGCCTTGTAGTAACGGCTGCGGCTGTCGCGAATAAGCGCCGACATAGAGAAAAACATCGCCGCCGCATAGCCCCTTTGCACGAGATACCACAGCTGCAGCAAGCGAGCCATCCGCCCGTTTCCATCGAAATACGGATGCAGGTACGCCAGATAGAAATGGATAATCGCCGCCTTTGCCAAGTCGTCAATGTCGCTTTCTGTATTGATGAAATTCACGAAATTCTTCATATATTGAGGTAGCAGATTGCATGGCAATCCCTCATGAACACCTCGAATCTCCCAATCCCCTCGAGCATCTCGGCCCTCACGACGCTCACGGACCTCGTGACCCACACGGCCCTCACGGCCCTCACGGATCTCATAGCCCACTTGGCCCTCACGAATCCCGCGGCCGGAGGTAACATAAACAGCATCGTTTCTATATTTGCACCCTTCAGGCAGGCGGGCCTCGGCGTCGACATAAGCTCCAATCGCCATCTGATACAAGCTGTACAGATTCTCCTCGCTGATTTTGTTGCGATAATCGCTCACGAAATCCAAGCCCTTCTTCATCCCGGCAATTCGCTCTTCGCTCTCGTCCTTAGGCACGTAGCCCGCGAGCACCCTTCGTATGCTCTCTCTGGACGACTCAATGTTCTCTATCTCAAAAGTAGAAAAAATCTCATCTTCCATCGCCCGCGGCACGAAGGTCGCAGTCGTCGCTTCGCTCTTGTATTCGAGGAGAAGCTTGGCGTATTTGGGGCTGATGCGCGCAAGTTCGTCCAAGTAAATAATCGGCTCGCCCGCAAAATCCTTAATCGGAAACAGCTTGTAGCGCCTCTCCATCAGAAGCTCGAGCATCTCCGCAACGCTCTCCTTCGAATATTTATATTGCATTTTCTTCAAATCGCTGAAGCTCTTGTCTTCAATCATCTTCAGAAAATATGCAGCATCCATCTTCCCTTGCATCCTCTCTTTGAATTGATATCGGCCGATATTGATTTCTGCCAATTGATACTAATTGATACCAACTGATATCAATATACCGCATCCCGCTCATGATTGCAAGCGCCTTTGAACTACAATGGCTTGCATTCTACCGCTCCAAGATATTCCAATATGGCCGATCTTAAGGCGGCACTTGAAGAGTGAAAACACAATATTTATTCGAAAGGCATCTGTCAGAAATGACAGGTGCCTTTTGTGTGCTATAAGGAAATTGCTCAGCGCGGCAAGTGCTACTTGCTTATCGGACAAGGTGTTGGGATTCAAAAAAATAGAGAAAATAGAGCGTTTTTGCATCGATTTTCTCTATTTTTTGCCGAACCAACGCAATTCCGACTACAGCTCTTCGCCCTCAAGCATTTCAATGAACGCAGCCACGACATCCAACTACAGTTCCTCGCCTTCGAGCATTTCGATGAAAGCGTCCACGATCTCAGGGTCGAACTGCGTGCCCTTGCCGTCTCGCAGTTCACCGATGATCGCCTCGCGCGAGAGCTTTTTGCGATATACACGGTCGCTGTTCATAGCATCGTACGAATCGGCAACGCAGATAATCCTTGCAATCAGCGGAATGTCCTCGCCTTTTGCGCCCGTCGGATAGCCCTTGCCGTCATAACGCTCGTGGTGGTACATAGCCCCCTCGGTAATGCCAGGAATCGACGAGAAGTCCTTTACCATTTCCGCACCTTTTACAGTATGCATCTTGATTTGCGCAAATTCCTCGTCGGTCAGCCGCGAAGGCTTGTTCAGAATATTGTCGGGCACATAGCATTTGCCTATATCGTGGAGCGTCGCAACCCAGTAAATATTCTCGCAATCCTTGCTGCTCAGGCCCATTTTCTCGGCGATTTTCTTGGAATAATCGGCGACTCTGTCCGAATGGCCGTGCGTGTAAGGGTCCTTGGCATCAACGAAATTACTGAAAACCCCGAAGGCCTCCTTGATAATCCGCTCCTTGTCCTGCAGTTGCTTCTCGTATCCAGCGATAATAGCGGAAATTATTATGAAAGCTATGAGCACAAGCGCCCACAGAATGAAGGCCGCTATGAACAGAGTGCCCGTCGTGCCCGCAAAAAATTTCTCGTGTAATTTGTAGTTAATCGAGAATTCCGACAGGTCCATCGCATCCGCGGTGGTATAGAAAATAAAACCTACGGTGGTGTCCTCTTTGGTGTTCAGAGGATACTCCTTGCCGATCTCGGGGTCGGGATAATAGAGAATGTAGTCGCCGGCCTCCAAATCAATCAGCCACGTGCCCGTCGAATCGATGACATAATCGAGAGAACTTTTCTCAAGGTCGGCCTTGGCTTTTCGAAGATCCTGTATCTTCTCGCTGACCTCCTTGCCGTCCCTAAATTGATGGATTTCGACGGAGCCGCACCAAGCCTGATTGAGGTAGCAGTGCTCCTTGATTACGAATTTCGCTTGCCATTCCTTGAGGCTATTAGGCGAAAGATTCTTGACAGTCGCCTCATAAATGATGCCCTTGCAGCTTCCCTCTTCAATCAGGGAATCCGTCTTATCCCAAGAGCTGCCCTCTTTGACCTCGAGGCTTATCTCGCTCTTTCGCTCGTATTCGTTCTTCAGAACGCGCTCCTTGTTGTTGTAATTTCTGACGTTGACGCAATGCGCAGCGAACGCAACGAGCAGCGCCAGAAGCAGGCACAACCAGCCAACTCCGAACGCATTTATCTTCTTTCTAATCGCAGTCTTATCTTCCATATAAAAAAAGTTCCTTATCTCTCGCGCTTTCCCGCAGTGTCCGCAGGGCCGCGCCGGCCCGCGCCGGGGTTCGCGAGGTTCTCGCGCGGATTCCTAAGTCCGCGCCGGCCCGCAATAGCCTTAATTTCAATTACGATATTACACCAATTCGCGCGCGAATTCTATAAATACTTTCGATGGCGCGCGGCGAGTCGCGGGCGGAGTTTGGTTCCGACATTTATAGAGAAAATCGGGCGTTTTTGAGGCGATTTTCTCTATTTTCCACCGAACCAAACTCCGCCCGATGGATGCTCGCCGCGCGTCAGACGCAATCGAGTAGAGAAAATAGAGCGTTTTGGCGCCTATTTTCTCTATTTTCCACTGAACCAACGCAAAAGGAAAGCGGCCGAGCAGACCAAAGTCTGCATTCGACCGCTTTGTTCTTATTCGAAAGGTGCGCCTTACTGCTCCAAAATCCTGCCGTCCCTCGAAATTGTAACGACTTGCCATGGGATGAATTTGCCGCTTGACTGAATCGCTATGCTGGCAGCCCTTTGGATGCCGCCGCAGCAAGGAACCTCCATGCGCACGATAGTCACGCTCTTGATGTCGTTGTTGCGAATGATTTCCGTCAGCTTCTCGGAATAGTCTACCGCGTCGAGCTTCGGACAGCCGATGATTGTGATTTTGCCTTTCATGAAATCCTCGTGCATATTCGCGTAAGCGTATGCTGTGCAGTCCGCTGCAATCAGAAGCTTCGCCCCGTCGAAGAAAGGCGCCTTGGTTGGAACGAGCTTTATCTGGCATGGCCACTGTCCCAGCTGGGATGCAGGTCTCTCAAAACAAGCGGTGCTTGCCTCGGTGGTAGGTGCGGCTGTCTCAGTGGAAAAAGCAGGCTTCTCCTCCGCGCGGTTGAACTGCATCATGCGAGCGCCCGGGCAGCCTCCCGCAGGTCGGAAGCCGTTAAGATCTTGGTGCGCGCCAGCTTGGCCTTCACGTTCTTTTCTCTCTTTCTCTGCGAGAACGGCCTGCTCATCGTACTCAGGAGCCTCGCGCTCCTCGAAAGTAATCGCTCCGGTCGGACATGCCGGCAGGCAGTCGCCCAGCCCATCGCAAAAATGCTCTCTGACAAGCTTGGCCTTTCCGTCTATGATATCAATTGCGCCCTCGTGGCATGCGCTGGCACACAGCCCGCAACCGTTGCATTTCGCTTCGTCTATATGGATGATTTTTCTGATCATAGTAGTGTCCTCCTTGTTGTGTCGTTCATTGTTTTGTTCATCGGCGGCTCGTCTGCGGCTCTCCGAGATTGCGCCGTGATTATCCTATCTTGTGTCCTAATAATACAAGAGAAATTCGCGAAATTCTGTATCTCAGGATACAGTTTCCGAAAAAATTGCTGTATAATTCATTTGAAAATTAAGCGTCAGATGGCGCTCGGGGAACAAGGAATTTCCCCGCGAAATTCCCGAGGATCTCGGGGAACCTACATCTAATTACCGAAAGGAGCTTCGTATGGATTATTCCATTCTTGAGAAAAGCGATTTGTTCGCAGGGGTGAACGCCACTGAGCTTCGGCGCATCCTTGACGAAATCCCGCACCGCATCCGCCACTACGACAAGGGCGAGACGATTTTCCATCTCATGGAGGAGGCGAACCGAATTGCCGTTGTCCTCGAGGGCCGTGTCGAAGCGCGAAAACCTTTTTCTAACGGAAATCAGATCAACGTGTCTGTCTGGCTGCCGGGCGAAACCGTCGGCCACGCACCTGTTTTCTCCAAATTCCACAGTTTTCCATGCGACATAGTGGCGCTGTCGCCCGTGACCGTGATGACGTTCCGCAGGGCGGACCTGATTCGCATGATGCAGATGAACGCTCGCATCCTGGAAAACCTCACGACGGACATCGCGACGTCGACTTTTATGCTGCAGCAGCGGCTCGAGCTGCTGTCGTACAGCGGGATCGCTCAGAAGGCGGCTTTCTGGTTGCTGATGCAGGCTCGGCAGACGGGAAAAGATACTATAAAAATCCCTGGCTCTGTCTCGAAGTGGGCGTTGATGCTGAACGTGTCGCGGCCGTCGCTGCACAGGGAGCTCAGAAAACTCGCGGAGCAAGGCATTATCGCGTACGATTCGCAGGCCATACGGATATTGGACCGCGACGCTCTGCACGCGGTGCTGGAGTGATGAACGCGCAGACGCATAGAGGATTCACTTCCGTACCGATTCATTAAATCGACGTTCCCCCAGATGAAATTGAATTGCGTTGAATTGAGCTTCGAATCGGATTTCCGTTCGTTTTTGTAAATAATCGGCGCTGTCGGCGAAAATCAAGTCCGCGCAAGTTCAAGCAAACTTGTTCAACGCTCAGAAATCGCCGACAAAGGAAATAAATTGCAAAAACGAACGGATTTTTGAAATCGCGTCTCCAAGCATCCAACAACCTCTGAG
>CAVEOR010000087.1:0-1618 GCA_963617285.1 Anaerovoracaceae bacterium
CCGTACTGCTCTCTTGCTTCCTTGTACTGCTGCTCAGTCAGAATTTCCTTGTAGCCGAGTCCTGTGCTGCCAGGGTCAGTTACGATGTATGCAGCAAAGTAGAGAACCTTCTCTAAGTTTCTCGGTGTTACGTCGAGGCAAAGTCCCATTCTCGATGGAATGCCCTTGAAATACCAAATATGAGAAACCGGAGCCGCAAGTTTGATGTGGCCCATTCTCTCTCTTCTAACCTTTGCCTTGGTAACCTCTACGCCGCAACGGTCGCAGATGATACCCTTGTATCTGATTCTCTTGTACTTACCGCAATGGCACTCCCAGTCCTTCATAGGTCCGAAGATTTTCTCGCAGAAAAGTCCGTCCTTCTCAGGCTTGAGCGTTCTGTAGTTGATAGTCTCAGGCTTGGTTACCTCGCCGTGTGACCACTCAAGGATTTTTTCTGGAGATGCCAAATTGATTTGAATAGACTCAAAATTGTTTAATTCATAATCGTTGTTTACGTTATTATTGTTCAAGGAGTCCCTCCCCTTTCTTTATCACTCAATTACTCTTCCCTGAAATCATCGTCTGCGAAGTCGTCCGGTTCTTCGATTTCTGCACCGAAATCGTCTTCCTCGGATTGTTCTTCGGTAAATCCGCTCTTCATCATCTCGGTTTCGCTCTCAATCTCAGTTTCGATGTTCATGATTGCTTCGAGGTTGCGCGGATCGTCGTCGTACGCGGAAGATTCCTTAATTTCGATTTCTTCGTCGTTCTCCGACAGAACCTTGATATCAAGTCCAAGTGCCTGCATTTCTTTGATCAATACCTTGAAGGATTCCGGAATGCCTGGTTTAGGAATGTTCTCGCCCTTAACGATAGCCTCGTATGTCTTAACACGACCTACGATATCGTCGGACTTGACCGTCAGGATTTCCTGCAAAGTATATGCTGCGCCGTATGCTTCCAGCGCCCAAACTTCCATTTCTCCGAAACGCTGTCCGCCGAACTGTGCCTTACCACCGAGTGGCTGCTGAGTTACGAGCGAGTACGGGCCTGTGCTTCTTGCGTGAATCTTGTCGTCTACCAAATGGTGGAGCTTCAGCATGTACATGTAGCCAACGGTTACTGGGTTATCGAAATACTCCCCGGTTCTGCCGTCTCTGAGTCTCAGCTTACCTGTCTTCGGGTAGCCGCACTCGTCGAGGAGGCCGATGATGTCTTTCTCTGTCGCACCGTCGAATACCGGCGTAGCGATGTACCAACCCTTCTTCTTAGCTGCAAGTCCGAGGTGAACCTCCAGTACCTGTCCAACGTTCATACGGGAAGGTACGCCCAGAGGGTTCAGCATTACCTGGAGCGTCTGTCCATTCTCAAGGAACGGCATATCCTCCTGCGGCAAAATCCTGGAAATTACACCCTTGTTTCCGTGGCGGCCGGCCATCTTGTCGCCGACATTTATCTTTCTCTTCGTTGCAATGTAGCAGCGAACTAATTTGTTGACTCCTGGTGGAAGCTCGTCGCCGTTTTCTCTGCAGAAAACTCGAACGTCCACTACGATACCAGTCTCGCCGTGAGGAACTCTGAGGGAAGTGTCTCTAACTTCTCTTGCCTTCTCACCAAAGATTGCACGCAGCAGTCT
>CAVEOR010000087.1:2222-4333 GCA_963617285.1 Anaerovoracaceae bacterium
AGCGGAACTGCCTGACGCTGCATGTTGGAACCCATGAGGGCACGGTTTGCGTCGTCGTTTTCGAGGAAAGGAATCATAGCCGTTGCAACCGAAACTACCTGCTTCGGGGAAACGTCCATGTAGTCGATTTGCTCTCTCGGCATGAGCGCGATTTCGCCGTGCTCGCCACGGGATGCAACCTTCGCATTAGCAAAGTGTCCGTCCTCTGTGAGCGGCTCATTTGCCTGTGCTACGACCATCATTTCTTCTTCGTCAGCTGTCAAATAGTGGATTTCGTCTGTAACCTGGTGCGTAACTTTGTCTACTACTCTATATGGAGTTTCGATAAAGCCGTACTGGTTGATTACACCATAAGTAGTGAGCGAGCCGATAAGTCCGATGTTAGGACCTTCTGGCGTCTCGATTGGGCACATTCTGCCGTAGTGCGAGTGGTGTACGTCTCGAACTTCGAATCCGGCTCTTTCTCTGGAAAGACCGCCAGGTCCGAGTGCAGAAAGTCTTCTCTTGTGAGTCAGCTCAGCAAGAGGGTTGTTCTGGTCCATGAATTGCGACAGCTGGGAGCTTCCGAAGAACTCCTTGATTGCTGCCGTTACAGGCCTAATATTCATCAAAGCTTGCGGAGTCGTAACGTCGATGTCCTGAGTGGTCATTCTTTCCTTTACGACTCTCTCCATTCTCGCAAGACCGATTCTGAACTGGTTCTGGAGAAGCTCTCCAACAGTTCTCAGACGACGGTTGCCGAGATGGTCTATATCGTCAGTTGTTCCGATGCCATAGTTGAGGTTGAGGATATAGCTGATAGATGCGATGATATCCTCTACTATAATGTGCTTAGGCGACAGGTCGTTCTTCCTATCGACAAGCATTTCCTTCAGTTCTTCCTCGGAGGAAGCTGCTGCAAGTACCTCTTTGAGAACAGGATAAAATACCTTGTCAGCCACCTTGAGCTCTTTGATATCAAAATCAACGTAGCTCTGAAGGTCTACAAAGTTATTTCCTATTACCTTGGTGATTTCGTCTGGCTTTTCCTTGTCGAGCGCATATGCGTAAATGTACTCTACGCCTGCATTCTCGATTTCGAAAGCTAAATTTCTATCGATTTTCTGGCCTTTCTCTGCGAGAATTTCGCCAGTTTCTGGGTGAATTACATCCTCGGCTGCCACTACGCCTGCAATTCTGTTTGATAAACCAAGCTTCTTATTATATTTATATCTGCCAACCTTCGCCAGGTCATAGCGCTTCGCATCGAAGAAAAGCGAATTGAACAACGCCTTAGCACTTTCAACTGTAGGCGGTTCTGCTGGTCTTAACTTCTTATAGATTTCCTTAAGACCTTCTTCGTAGTTGCTCGCTGTATCCTTCTCGAGTGTCTTCAGCAGTCTCGGATCCTCACCGAAAATGTCGATGATTTCCTGGTTCGTGCCGAATCCGAGCGCCCTGAGCAAAGTCGTTACCGGCTGCTTACGCGTACGGTCAACTCTAACGGAAATGATCTCGTTGGAGTCTGTCTCGTACTCGAGCCAAGCACCTCTGTTCGGGATGATCGTTGTGGAGAACAGCTTGTTGTTGGATTTATCAACAGTTACATCGTAGTACGGTCCCGGCGAACGCACGAGCTGAGTTACGACAACTCTCTCTGCGCCGTTGTAGATGAAGGTTCCTTTCTCGGTCATCAAAGGGAAATCTCCCATGAAAACTTCCTGTTCCTTCACTTCTCCGGTTTCCTTATTTATCAGTCTAACCCTGACTTTAAGCGGAGCTGCATACGTTACATCTCTCTCCTTGCACTCCTCCTGCTCATATTTCGGAGCATCGGTGATGGAGTTATCAATGAATTCTAAAACGAGATTATCGGCGTAGTCTTTGATAGGCGAGATATCCTCGAAAACTTCTCTCAGACCCTCTTCGATAAACCATTTGTACGACGCTGTTTGAATGTCAATCAAATTCGGCATTTCGCAGACTTCATTGATTTTCGCAAATGTCATACGTTCTTTTCTACCTACTTGTATAGGTTTTGGCATCTTCATCACTCCTTAATATCTTAAACCAAATTACTTTGTGTGGCAGTCTAATATTATACAATATCGGTGTCAAATTTGCAAGAGGTA
>CAVEOR010000087.1:4587-5646 GCA_963617285.1 Anaerovoracaceae bacterium
AATTACTTAAGAGTAACCTGAGCGCCAACTTCTTCGAGCTGAGCCTTAACTGCTTCAGCCTCTGCCTTTTCAACGCCTTCCTTAACGTTGGATGGAGCGCCGTCAACGAGTTCCTTAGCTTCCTTAAGACCAAGACCAGTGATCTCTCTAACTGCCTTGATAACCTTGATCTTCTCAGCACCTGCAGCCTCGAGTACTACTGTGAACTCTGTCTGCTCTTCTGCTGCTGCAGCACCTGCTGCTGCGCCTACAACTGCTACTGGAGCTGCTGCGGAAACGCCAAATTCTTCTTCACAAGCCTTAACGAGCTCGTTTAACTCTAAAACTGTCATAGCCTTTATAGCTTCGATGATTTGTTCCTTGTTCATTTTATTTCTCCTTTATAAATTTCTTTTAATTAATTAAGCTTCTGCCTTTGCATCTGCGATAGCCTGGAATGTTCTGACTGCCTTGCTGACTGGTGACTGAATGCTTCCCAGGAACTTGGCAATGAGTACATCTCTTGATGGGATGTCAGCAACGGCCTGAACGCCGTCCTTGTCGAGAAGGTTGCCTTCTACAACACCTGCTTTGAATTCCATCTTCTTGAAGTCCTTGATAACTTCGTTTAATACTCTTGCTGGAGCTGTTGCATCGTCCTTGCTGATTGCAAGTGCGCTTGGTCCTTCGAGAACATCTGCGAGTCCTTCGAATTCAGTTCCTGCGATTGCTCTCTTAACAAGAGTGTTCTTATATACGGTGTAATCAACGTTTGCTTCGCGGAGTTTCTTTCTCATTTCATCTGCCTGAGCAACTGTGATTCCCATGTAGTCGATAACTACTGCGGACTGTGCACCGTCTAATTTTTCTTTGATCTCGTCGATAACGAGCTGTTTAGCCTTTTTAGCTTCTTCTGACATTATACGTTCTCCTTTCTTGCCAAAGCCTCATCGGCTCTGACAGAGTGTGGGGTACTCCATAAAAAACCTTGCTCTGTTTATTCTCATAGACTGGGCAAGGTCAAAATTTTATCTTGTACCTCGGCGGGAAATTAAGCTTTCGCACCCGCTGTCTACGGTT
>CAVEOR010000088.1:0-5470 GCA_963617285.1 Anaerovoracaceae bacterium
CCGAACTTGTCGTAGACCGTATTCTGGATGAGGCGGATGAGCTCGAGGATGTCGGTTGCTGTGGCGCCGCCCTTGTTGATTACGAAGCCAGCGTGAAGGGTCGAAACCTCGGCGCCGCCAACGGAAACGCCCTTGAGACCTGCGTCCTCGATGAGCCTGCCTGCGAAATATCCTTCCGGGCGCTTGAATGTGCTGCCCGCGGACGGATACTGAACAGGTTGCTTGGTGTTTCGCTTGGTCGCGAGCTCGCGCATCTGCTCTAAGATTTCCTCGCGGTTGCCTTTCTTCAGAGCGAGCGTCGCCGAAAGCGCTATGAATCCGTTTTCCTGCAGGCAGCTATGCCTGTAGGAAAACTGCATTTCTTCGTTCGTAAATGTGCGCAGCTCGCTGCCGTCCGCGGAGACCGCAGTTACGCTAGCTACGACATCCTTCATCTCGCCGCCGTATGCCCCAGCATCCATGAACAGGGCGCCGCCGAGCGTACCTGGGATGCCGCTCGCAAACTCGAGGCCCGTAAGGCTCTCTTCTGCGAGGCGGCGTGCAAGAGCGCCGAGGCCTATGCCGCACTGTGCGGTGACGAGGACCGTGTCAGAAGCGGTAGCCTGACTGCCGTCAGGCAGGGGCTCAGCTTCCGAGGCTTGGTGCTGAGCCGGAGCGGCTGGCGCGGATTTTGCGGCGGAAGGCTCTATGTCGCGAGCTTCGCCCTCGCAAAATCCGTGACAGCCGCAATCAATCGCCAAGTTGTCGAAATCCCGCATCTTGATTACGGCTCCCTCATATCCTTCGTCGCGGAACAGCACATTGGAGCCATTCCCGAGGAAAATATGCGGGATTTCTTCCGCTGACAGCACGCTCAGCACATAGCCGAGCGTGCGTGCGTCTCCCACAGTTATCAATAGAGCCGCACGTCCGCCCGCCCGAAACGACGTGTGGGCGGCCATATCCGCATTTTCTTCTATTTCCATGCAAGGAGCAAACCCCTCGCCGCTATTCAGCTTCTCCCGATTCGTCTTCGCCAGCCACCTCGCCTGCTCCGCCTGGCTCGCTAGCTTCTCCTTGACCGTCTCCAGCCTTCTTTTTATCTGCACGTTTTCCACCGAAAACCTCCTCTTTGTCTATACCATATTTGCTGAAATCCTGATACTTCATCGTCGAAATGCTCAGGGATTTCTTCTTGAGCCTGTCATTGACTCCGCGACACATGTATGTGTAAATGATTGCGAATACCGGAACGCCCAGGATCATGCCAGCGAAGCCGAACAAGCCGCCGCCGACGATAATCGCAAACATAACCCAGAAGCTCGCTAACTTCGTCGTCTTGCCGAGAATCTTCGGGCCGATGATATTGCCGTCGAGCTGCTGAAGAACCAGCACCATGATGCCGAACTTAATCGCCGCAATCGGGTCGACAATCAGGAGCAATATAATTGAAGGAATCGCTCCGATGAACGGTCCGAAGAACGGGATGACGTTCGTCACTCCAACGACTACGCTGATGAGCATCGTCATCGGAAGCTGCAAAATCGACATCGCAATGAAGCACAACAGACCGATAATCGCCGAGTCGATGATTTTGCCGCTGATAAACCCGCCGAAGGTCTGATTACAAAGCGTACCGAGTTCGAATATCGCATCCGCCTTTTCCTGCTTGAAATTGGCAAGAACGAACTTCTTATACTGCGCGCCGAAAACTTCTTTGCTGTTGAGGATGTACACGCAAATTATGAGCGCAACCAATATATTCAGCAAAGTGGTAACCGTACCAGCTACGCCGCTAGCGATTGCCTGCGCGCCAGGGAGCAACTTCTGCTCGGCCCATTCTATCGCAGTGTCAGACATTTTCTCCAAATTATCCTGCAGAAGCACCGCAATCTGTGGGTTTTTGTCGACATGTGACTGGATCCAATCCTGCGCGCCCGAAATCATGTCAGGAGCCCCGACGATCAGCCCGAGTATGCTGTCCCAAAGGTCCGGGATGACCATGACGAGCAAGCCCGCAACCACGACAAACAGACAGACGAGCGAGGCAATCGTCGCGCAAACCCTCGCAAACCGAAAGCTCCCTCTCGGCGTCTTGAACCATCCGTGGCAGAGTTTGTACACGCCGCGCACGACCGCATTATACAGCGGGCACAATAGATATGCCACGATTATGCCGAGGTAAAACGGCATCAGAATGCCATTAATTTTCGCAAAAATCCCACTGACAACAGGCATGTGATTGACGGCGTAATACGCGACAATCAGCACGATTCCAACGACGATCAAGACGCCCGCCTGCTGCACATACTTGTTTTTGACTCTAATCTTCTTTTCCATCATATCTTGTAAATCCTTTAAATCGCTAGTAATTTGCTATCCTGCAATTTCGCCAACTTCTTCAAAATATCTATCTGCAATATACTCTGCAGACTCAGCCCAAAGCCCGTTTTCAGTCTGCTGTAAAGTCTTGTATGTGTTTGATGTATAAAATTTTCCAACTGCATCTTCGAATCCAATGTTGTAATGCTTCTGGAGAATCTTGATGACAAGCTTGATTTGGATAATCATGTTCATCGTAATGTCTTTGCCATTAAATGTGTAGCATACTGTCATATTCTTCCCTCCTAACAAACTTCAGACTATCGAGTGCCTTTTTACTATGAAACGAAACCTGATTATTTATGTTATTGTGCCTCAGCCTTTCTACTGCCTCCGAAGCCGTGAGAATACCCGCAATATATAGTTGCACGGTCTCCATTGTGTTATCATCAGCAACAGGTCCAATTACCACATCAAACTCGTGCGCCATGCCTCCTGCTAGTCGATTTTCCTTTATGAATTCAAGCCATTCCTCGCTTAGCATGTCAAAACGTTTCACCTTCAAGTCGGACTTCTCGCAAAACGCATACTCGTAGATGTAATATTTTTCCTTCTTGAAGCGGAGAGCTTGTCTGTACGCCCACTCCTTTGATTGCTGATATAGAATGGTCGTATAAAATCCTCTTCCAAAATCCCTGCGATTGTGAGATTTTGATAAATCAATTTCAGTAAAATCAAAAGAACTGCCATGATACAGCGTCAAGTGCTTAGATTCTTGTTGAATTACCTTTTCTACATACTCGCAAACTTCCTCAATGCTTACCTGATGTAGATACTCATGCTGAAGCAAAATTTTCTCAAAAACTTGGTTTTCGTGAAAAATTTTGAGCGTCTCTTCTCCGCTTAAATTGTGGTTTGTGGAATAAACTTCCATCGCCGTGAGAGCCAATGCCTCGCTATCTGTTTGAATGCTCATAATTAAATCTTTCTCAAATCTTTCTGTGTAAAAATTCCAAAGTTTATGCTATACTAAGAATATATTTAATTATACAACAAATGAAAGGATTTTCAAAGCATAACAAATGAGAATTTTATTAATTAGTGATACTCACGGAAAAATCGGCAGGGCTTTGGAAATTTACCAAAGATTGCGCACCGAAGCACCGATAGACATGATCGTGCATTGCGGCGATTTCTACGAGGATGCAAGAGAGATCGAGGGAAGGCTCGGCGTTCGCACTCTCGCGGTCAAAGGCAATTGCGACGGCTGTTTCGACGAGGCGGAGGGCTCAGCAATTTTAGAGACTGAGGCCGGCGACATTTTCGTGACGCACGGGCACATGCAAGATGTAAATTTCAGCATGCAAAAATTGTTCTACACGGCACTCGACGCGGGCTGCGTTGGCGCTTTCTTCGGACACACGCACAGGAGCGTCAATGTCGAGACGGGCGGCGTGACGATCGTCAATCCCGGCAGTTTAAGCAAACCGCACGACGGGTCGACCGGCTCGTTCGCACTGGTCGTAACATCGGAGGACGGAATCTGGTGCAAGGTTTACGACTACGAGGAGTTCATGGGTGCAGACAAAGACAAAGACAAAGACAAAGGCGACGGCTCTGGCAGCGGCTCGGATCAGAAGAAAAAAGTTAAAGTCCGCGGCGGCCATCTGCGCGACATGCTGAACTATAGCGACAGATTTTAACGGTAGGCAGATAAATTTTCAAGTATTGTAGAAAATATCTGCCACGAATCAACAAATGCAGATAATTCCAATGGTTCTGCCAGGAATATCTGCCGTGCAAACACAATTCCGCAGATATTTTCGTGAGTTTCGCCCGAATTATCTGCCACACCTGACCATAGCAAGAAACAGGAGGAAAACATGGACACGAATAAACTAATGGCAACCAATCCGCTCGTAGCCAAAATGGCAAATTACGAAGAAATCACTTGGATCAACCCGAACTCGGGCAAGGAAGCCGAGCTGCCGTTCACAATGGCAGACATCGAGGACGCGGCAGCTCGCCTGCAGCGCTTCGCACCGTATATTGAAGCAGCCTTCCCGGAAACCGCGAGTGCCCACGGCATCATCGAGTCGGCCCTCGCGGAAATCGGGCGCTATAAACCAGAACTCGAGAAGCAAACAGGCCCGATTTCCGGCAGATTGCTCCTCAAGCTCGACAGCAATCTGCCGGTTTCCGGCTCGATCAAAGCCCGCGGCGGCATCTACGAGGTCCTGAAGTTTGCAGAGAAAGTTGCCACCGACGCGGGCATGCTCTCGCCAACTGACGACTACAGCATCCTGCTCACCGAGCCGTACAAGGAGCTCTTCTCCAAGTACTCGGTAGCAGTCGGCTCCACCGGCAACCTCGGCCTTTCCATCGGCATCATCAGCGCGAAGCTCGGCTTCAAGGTAACTGTACACATGTCAGCCGACGCCCGCCAGTGGAAGAAAGACCTTCTCCGCAGCAAGGGCGTAACGGTAATCGAATATCCCGAGGACTATCAGGTAGCCGTTGCCCAAGGCCGCAAGGAGGCCGCTGGCGACCCGATGTGCCACTTCGTAGACGACGAAGGCTCGGCCGACCTTTTCCTCGGCTACTCAGTCGCAGCCAAGAGACTCGTGCCACAGCTCGCAGAGGCAGGCATCACAGTGGACGCGGATCATCCGCTCTTCGTATATATCCCATGCGGCGTCGGCGGAGCACCGGGTGGCGTAACATTCGGCCTCAAGCAGTTCTTCGGAGACAACGTGCACGTATTCTTCGCGGAGCCGACGCACGCACCGTGCATGACGCTCGGCCTCGCAACAGGCCTCAATAACGAAATCGCATGCAGCGACATAGGCGTAGACGGCATCACAGAAGCAGACGGCCTGGCAGTAGGCCGAGCATCCCGTCTCGTCGGCACGATCATGACAACCCTCCTCGACGGTTGCTACACTATAAGCGACGACAAGCTCTACCCGTTCCTCGCAGGACTCAAGGACGCCGAAGACATATTCATTGAGCCGTCGTCATGCGCATCCTTCACCGGCCCAGCAATGGTATGCGCCGCATCCGACTATCTCGAGGCAAACGGCCTTGCTGGCAAGATGGCAAACGCGACCCACATCCTCTGGTCCACAGGCGGCAGCATGGTACCCGCCGACGAAAAGCAGCACTACTA
>CAVEOR010000089.1:0-5437 GCA_963617285.1 Anaerovoracaceae bacterium
CTGTGCAGGTCGGTGTCGGCATGATTTCTCGTGGTGAGGTTGCGCTTATCGTCGCACAGAAGGGTTATGCTCTCGGGCTTATCGATGCGAACATGTTCCCGCCGATCGTAATCGTGGTTATCGCTACGACGATTATTACGCCTATCGTACTCAAAAAAATAATGTAGGCCGCAGCATAATCAAATCTGCGTGCTAGGTCCTCGTCGCTGAGAACTTGCATATTGATGTTCGAAATCGCAACATTTTGTTACATTTAGTAACATTATGTCTGCGATTTTTTTGTTATGATTAAAGAAACGCAACTCTCTGAGCACGGAAATGAGGTGAATATTATGAAGGAGAAAAAGACGAACGCGAGCACGAGCACAAGTAGGGGCAGGAAGGGCGCAAAGGATCCGAAGAGGTTTGTCATCCCGCAGACGGTTTATCGGCAGGCGTATTGGGCGCTGCGCGATTTGGGTAGGATGAAGGAGGAACTTGCGCGGCTCGAGGACGAGCGCGACTTGATAGCTTCTGGTGAGAAAATTTTGTCGAATTTTGATTTTGGTACAAGTTTTGTGAGCGATAATACGGGGAATCGGGCGGTAAAAATCGCGAATTTATCGTCGAGAATCCTCGCAATCGAGGCGGCGTTCTACGAAATTCCGGAGAAATATCGCCTGGGGCTTTGGGACAAAAACGTTGAAAATATCGACTATCCGGGGCCGACGCACCTCAACACATGGAAGAAGTGGCAGCAGGTGCTCATCTACTATGTAGCAAAAAATTTGCAATTGTTCTAAGAAATTTCAAAAATTGTGCTGAAAGTCAAAAATACCTGTGCTACTATGGTACTGTTAAATAGTGTAACAAGAAGCCACGCGTGGATGCGAATCTGAAGTCTTGCGTGGCGACAGGCTATGGGGGAGACACAGGAATGAAAAAGAAAATTGCTGGAATCGTCCTGATCTGTCTTGCACTCGGGCTCCTCGGATTTTGGGAGCTGTGGGGCAGGCAGAATATCGGGTACGACGAGATTTTGGTGCTGCGTGAGAGCGCAAGCAAGAGCACGGTTGTGGAGGCGAGCATGCTGACGACTCGGAAGGTTGAATCGGCTGCGAAGGCGGCGCTTAGGCCAGGAGACGAGTCGAAGATAATCGGCATGGAGACGCGGCACTTTATACCAGAATCAGAGACTCTGTATCAGGAGTATTTTGCGGTCAGCAGGCTGACGACAGGCGGCAGCACGGACAGCATGGTGCTCTCGATTCCAGAGGAGTGGCTTGAGACATATCCGCAGACAATCAGGCGCGGCGACGACGTGGCGTTCTACTGCGGGGGCATGATCGTCACGAAGGCGGTCGTCGCCTATGCGAGAGATGGAAACAATGCAGAGGTTACGTCTTCTGGGCAGGCGAGACTTACGGGATCGGCTCCGGTGAGCGTTATCGAGGTGATAGTGAGCGAGAAGCAGGCCGTGAAGTTAGGAAAACTCGCGGACAAGGGCAATAAGTTCGTGCTCCTGTATTCCACTGGGGGTGATGCGTAATGGACGGCATTGTGAAGTCGGAAACGCTCAGCTTTTGGGAAGCCTGCGAGCGTGTGAAACTGTGCATGGACGCAAGCTGGAAGGGCTCGGACGACCTCGAGAAGATGAAAATGCTCGAGCGCGAGAAGGCGGCGATACTGGGTGTCGAGCAGGAGATGCAGTTCTATAAGCAGGAGATTGAACGCATTATAGATGAGCAGAATCTGCGGATGGCTCAGCCACCGCCATGGTATCAGAATCTCACAGAGGGTGTGTTCGCTGAACTCTATGGGCTGGCGGGGCTTTCGCCTTGGGTATATGACGAGAGCGAGGATTACAGGAAATCCTCGTCTGCGAAGCTAATCGGCGATAGGCTCTATTGCCTAATCGATGGAAAATCGGTCTTGCAGCCGCAGAGGATAGGAGCCGAGCGAAGACAGCAGCTGAGGCGAGCACTACTCATGGGAAGTCCGCGACAGAGGATGGATCAAGGCTTCCACGAGGTATATCTATCGAACGGCATCCGAGTGACCATCTATGCAGGCGAGCGAACCAAGCCTGACCAGGACATCATGGTGTTCAGAAAGTACCTATTGCAGGATAATCTGTCATTCGAGCAGCTCGCGGCGCTCGGGACGATTCCTGAGGAAGCGTGCCTGCTGCTTAAAATCATGGTTCATGTAGGATTCAATGTCCTGTTTGCAGGCACGGTTAGGTCAGGAAAGACGACGTTCCTACAGGTTTGGCAGAGCTACGAGGCTCGCGACAAAGAAGGACTTGCGATATCCACAGACCCAGAGACGCCTTGGAACGAGCTGATGCCAGGCGTTCCGATTATGCAACTCGTGGCGGATGGCGATGATTTAGATGCGATTTCGAAGTCGCTCCTAAGAGGAGACAACGACTACGTGATACTTGAGGAGATGCGTGATGCGAGGAGCTTTCGCCTTGCGATGGAAATCTCAGGGATTGGGGCTGGCAGGTGCAAGGCGACGGTTCATTCCGGGGATATACCGAACCTGCCGTACAAGATTGCCTCGAAGATCAGAAGCGTGTACGGCGGCGACGAGCAAAGCCTGATTTTGCAGGTGTTCACGAGCTTTCACTATATATTTGAGTTCGCACAGCTCGAGTCAAACCGCGCGGTCAAGAAGTTAAAGTCAATTTACGAGTTATGCTATGATGTTGAGACGGACAATGTGAGCATGAGAGCGATTTGTCGCTATGACGAGAAGGAGGACAAATGGCGCTGGAGTGCGCATATTGGTAAGGACAAAGACGATTTGCTTGGGCTTTGGCCAGAGGAGGCGATGGTGATGAGAGAACAACTTGAAAAATTGTCCGAAAGGTGGCCGATTGTGGCGGAAAAAGTGATTTATCCGAGATATTATCATCCTAACATGAAGGAAAGAGAGGGTGCGCATGGTTGAAATTGTTGGACTCACAGCGGTGCTCGCAGGAGTGATTTTGCTGTGTATGCCTTGGATTGACGAGATGAGCCAGGGCTATGTCAAGAAATACGAAAATGCCATTGCGAGCCACATCAAGACCCTGCTAAGCGTGACGTGTGGCAGGGGCACAGACGCAGATACGCGAAAATTCCTAATGCTTTCAGCTGCGGCAGGAGCGCTGACATTCATGCTTCTCAGCGGGAAAATTGCGAACATGCTTTGCCTCACGGCAAGCATGTTCGCTCTGCTCCTGCCGTACGCGGTACTCAGGCTTAGGTTGCAATACATACGGGTCGAGAGCTCACGCGAGGGCGAAATCCTCATAACGGAGCTCTTGGAAAACTACAAAATAAACTACTATAACATGCAGCGCGCGATAGAGATAAGCGCTGCGAGCATAGAAGAAGCCCCTAATTGCAGGCGGCTTCTTTTTAATTTGTCGAAGGGGATAAACTTGGCGGGGAGCAACGAGGATCTCAAACGGATTTTGGACGAGTTTCGGCTGTCGATAAACACGTCTTGGGCGGGGATACTGTCGGTGAACATGTACTTCGCTCTGTCCTCTGGAATTCAGGTGACGCATGCGCTCACGGATCTGGCAAGTTCAGTCGCTATGGCTAGGAAGGTGGGCGAGTACATCAATCGCGAGAACAACGAGGCTAAGCTCATGCTGAAATACCTTGCGCCGATTTGCTATGTGCTGACTGTGATTGGCGGAATCGCGTTCTTCAACCTGAGTTGGAAGAAGTTCATCATCTACCAGTTTGAGACGACGGCGGGGCTGACATGGTTCGTGCTCTCCGTCATACTCTACATCTCAGGAATCGTGGTTTACGCGTACATTTCGCGCGGCAAGCTGGATGTATAGGAAGGAGAGGCGAGACATGCAGAAAATTTCAATCAGGAATCTCGTGACGAGCATGACAAAGAAGGAAAACCTCGAGCTTGAGCTCTATGACAGCTGCATCACGCTGAAAAACCTTGCGATTGTCAACGGCGCGAAGCCGTTTTCGGGCGAGTTCCTCTACACGATGCTCATGGAAAACGCGGTCAGGCTCAAGCCGATTTATCGCGAAATGCTTCTATTATATAGGCAGGGCAGAGATGAGGAGGCATTCGAGTATTTCTCGGAGGCAATCGGCACGAAGGCAGGAAGAAACTTCGCGGCGATACTCGCCAAATTAGAGAAAATCAATCCTGCCGAGCTCATCGAGCAGATGGAGGTTTTCCAGAACTTGATGGCGGAGAAGCGCATGACGGAGGCGATAAAGACCGCGCAGAGAAACAGCATAATCACGACGGTTTGGTCGAGTGCGACGATATTTGCGCTACTCATAAACTTCGCGGTGGTGGCGGTGTTCACGGACACGCTCATCATGCTCAAGAGCATTTTTTGACGGGAGAGTGCGAGATTGCTATTTTGTTTTTGTTTGAAGAGTTTTATTTAGGAGGAAATGAAAGATGAAGAATTTGATTATCATAATTGGAACGATTTTGCTGGGTGCTTTGATTGTGAACACGCTTGTGCTCGGCGATGGAAACTCGCTGAAGACGGCGGCGCAGGATGTCATGGAAGAGGGCACGAGTGCAATCATGGACGCCGTCGATTTCGGAGGAGGGAACGGTGGCGTATGAAACAGCTGATTGTAATAATTGGGACGATTTTGCTGGGATGCTTCGTGTTTGACATGATGGTGGGACCACAGGCGGGGAGTCTTAAATCAATCAGCGCGGATGCGATGCGGCAGACTGTGGAGGCTTACGGATGAAGGATTTGATTACATCGATTGCCTCCTTGATGCTTCTGATGATTTTCGTGCTACAGTTTGCAAGCAACCAGGCGATTTACACCGAGATTGTGGGCGTTGCAAGCAGCGTCAGGGAGTTTCGGGACGCGGCTGAGGAAGAGGGCGAGATTACATACGAGGATGTTAGCAATCTCAAGCAGAGTGCAGCGACGAGGCTCGGCTGCAGCCCAGGGGAAATCGGCTTCTCATCGGAGGCAACTGACGGCGGAAACGCTGAGTTTGACCTTGCTGTGCCGCTGAAGGGAATAGTGGCATGTGCGAAGTTCCTTGGAATTTCTGAGTCGGAGAACATGGCGGAATATCATTTCCAGGGAATCGTAATCGGAAAAGAAGCAGAGCCTGAGCAGCCCGTGGAAGGTGGGCAGACATGAAGAATATGATAATGACAATGGGCTTAATGATTTTGTTTTGCATACTCCTGAAATTCCAGACGGAATTTAACATTTTGTTAGCACAAAAGATGTGATTTGACTTGACATTTCCGCCTCTCGTGTAGTAAAATTATTTCTCGTAAGAGGGAGTAACTGGCGCGACGACGCGTGGTATTTGCGACATCCCAACTGGCCGCGAGGCTGGTTCGCATATATCTTAAATTGTAAGACTTTTACCATAATTTTATGGTGGAAGTCTTTTTTAATGGATTTAAGACTAACTACCGAAGGAGGAAACAT
>CAVEOR010000090.1:0-5376 GCA_963617285.1 Anaerovoracaceae bacterium
GGCAAGACGATTCGCGTCGGCGGGATCACGTACACGGTTGTCGGACTTTGCAATCCAGACGATACGATGACGGACATGATGGTCGGAATCACTGACTCAGACGGGACGATTTACATCCCGTACAAGAATGCCATGAACATGAACGGCACGAACAGGGTTAATAGCCTCGATGTCTATGTCGACGATACGGACAGGACGGATGAAGTTGTGGATAGGATTGAGGCGTATCTTGACAATGCTTTCAACGATGCGGACAATGCCTACTCGATTATAAACATGGAGAGCCTCGTTGAAATGATGGACGATATGTCGGATATAATGACGAAATTGCTGGCTGGTATCGCCTCGATTTCGCTGCTCGTTGGCGGCATAGGAATCATGAACATGATGCTCGTCAGCGTCACGGAGAGAACGAAGGAAATCGGCCTGAGGAAGGCGCTCGGTGCTGAGCCTGGCATAATTCAACTGCAGTTTTTGATTGAGTCGATCATCCTCTCGCTGCTCGGCGGAATCATCGGAATCTTGTTCGGCGAGCTACTTTCGTATATTGCGCTGAATGCGATCGACACTGAATTCAGAATAAACCTCTCGGCAGTCGCACTCGGATTCTTCTTCTCCCTCGGCGTGGGAATCATCTTTGGATGGGCGCCCGCACGCAAGGCGAGCAACCTCAACCCAATCGACGCGCTCAGGAGCGAATAGCGTGCGGCCGGCCGCCCGCCGAGTTGCTGTGGGGCGGCCGCCCGCTGAAAGCCCGATTTTGCACAAAAAAAGTTTATCGGAAACTTCTTGCAAAATCGGGCTTTCCGTACTTGCGAACGCTCTTCTTTTGTGCTAAAATAGATACACATGTGGGCTTTTGCTGAATTTTAGCCAAAAGACGCACAGCAATTATATTATTTGTTAATTTAGGAGGAAAAAAATGTTCGACGCATGCGGAAATGACAACAACACATATAATGTTGACAATTTCGAATTTATCAAGAAAACATCGCCAACTGTAGGCGGATTTATCGAAAAGGAGTACAATCGCCAGAAGAATAACGTGGAGCTCATCGCTTCCGAAAACTATTGCTCTGAGGCAGTTTTGGCAGCTTGCGGAAGTTGTCTTTCATGGAAGTATGCGGAAGGATATCCTTACGTTCGTACAACAGGAAACACCGGTCGTTACTACGGCGGAACCGAGTTCGTTGACCAGCTCGAGGAATATTGCTGCGAGACTTGGAAGAAGGTTTTCAACACCGATTATCACGTAAACGTACAGCCACACAGCGGCTCTCAGGCTAACTTCGCTGCATACAAGTCAATCCTGAACCCTGGCGACACGATTCTTTCGCTGAACCTCGACAACGGCGGTCACCTCACTCACGGCTCGTCCGTAAGCTTCAGCGGCAAGCTTTACAATATCGTTTTCTATGATGTAGACGAAAGAGGATATATCGACATGGAGGACGTTCGCAAGAAAGCTCTTGCTTGCAGACCTCAGCTCATCCTCACGGGTGCATCTGCATACTCCAGAATCATTGATTTCCCTGCATTTGCAGAAATCGCAAAGGAAGTTGGAGCATATTTCATGGTAGATATGGCGCACATCGCAGGCCTCGTTGCTGGCGGCGTTCATCCATCACCATTCGGCTATGCTGATATCATCACGACTACCACTCACAAGACACTCAGAGGACCTCGTGGCGGCCTGATCTTCGCTAGACCAGAGCTCGCAAAGAAGGTTGACAGTGCAGTATTCCCTTATGCACAGGGCGGTCCGCTCGAGCACATCATCGCAGGCAAGGCTGTTTGCGCAGAGGAAGCTCTTAGACCATCATACAAGGAATACGTTGCTCAGGTTGTAAAGAACTGCAAGGCTCTCTCCGACGAGTTCATCAAGCTCGGCTACAAGATAGTAACTGGCGGTACTGATAACCACCTGATTCTCCTTGACATATCCGACGAACCATTCAGCGGCAAAGTCCTTCAGGAAGAATGCGACAAGATCGGCATCACGCTGAACAAGAACTGCGTTCCAAACGAGAAGCGTTCACCTAAGGAGACCTCCGGCGTTAGAATCGGTACTGCTCCGATGACTACGAGAGGCTATATGGAAGAAGACTTCGTAAGAGTAGTTCACAGAATCGACGAGCTCATCAAGAAGCTCAGAGAAGAGTACAAGGACAAATAAAAACGAATTTTAGAGCTGGCCATTTCGGCCGGCTCTTTTTAAAAAATTATCGAGGGCGGTGTAACGAATCGGGTTTGCAATCCGTCTTATGATATAGAAGGGACAAATTAGTGCAAGTTTTGGATGACAAGGTGCTGGTTGACAGGCTTTTCGACCGCGATGAGCAGGCAATCGGCGACCTCCAAAGAAAATATGAGAAGCTTTGTATGAGCGTGGCGCTTGGCATTTTGGCCGACGAACGGGACGCCAGGGAATGTGTAGGGGACGCATACCTGAGGGTTTGGAACACGATTCCGCCCAAACGGCCCGAGTCGCTGAAGGCTTACATGTGCGCGATAACCAGGCATATCGCTTTAGACCGCTATGATTACAATACGGCGGCGAAGCGGAGTTCGAACCTAACCGAGGCTTTCGAGGAATTAGAAGGGGACATTTCCTCGGGCGAGCCAGCTGGGTACACTGATTACGCGAGCGCAGAATTTGCCGAGGTGCTCAACGGCTTTTTGAAGGATTTGAAGAAGGATGCGCGTGGTTTTTTCGTGCGCAGATATTGGTATGGCCAGAGCATCAAGCAGATTGCGGAGGCTTATAATGTCAGCGAGGAAAAGGTGAAGGTCAGCCTTTACCGCACCCGAAAGAAACTTCAAACAACGCTGAGAAAGGAGGAAATTTCGATATGAATCAAGATAAATACGAGAAATTCATGGGACTGATGAATGCCATTGATGAAGATTTCCTCCTGGAGGCGATGGAAGAACCGGTAGAGCGGGTGTCCGTGAATGTGAACCCCGCAGAGGTTCGCCGCATGGCCGAGCAAGAGGCAAAACAGGGGAAGAGGAGCGGTCTACGCAGCTCGTCATTCAGACGCTGGGCTCTCAGGGGAGGACTCGTTGCGTGCTGCGTTTTGATGGTATTAGCGACCGGCAAGTACATCAACCCAGCGGAGGAAGTGGCTCAGGCGGCTACCTTGGAGGAAATCGAGGCTGCGGGCTACGACATGTCGCTTCCAGAGGGGGCAGAGGATGTTTCCTATTACTGGCTTGACCGTGACACGGCGGTAGAAGCAGACGCTGACAATGTCGACATGGCGCAGGCTACCTTTACTATAGACGGAACAGAGTACACATACAGGGTATTGCTCGGCACAGAGCAGGCGGATTTGTTCGTGGTGCTGAACGAGGATTCGGACGAGACGAAATGGTCCGCAAATGACATTTCGATTTACGTCGAAGATAGCGGGGAAACATCATATGTCGGCTGGTACGATGCATCGGCTCAGACGCAGTGGTGCTTGGCTTCCGACAGCGAAAAGGATGAGGCGTTGGATGCAGCGTACTCCATTTTGGCGGCAATCGGCTTTGATATCGGAACTGCTCCGGAGGATGCAAAGAATGTTAGCTATGATATTTTCCCGATAAAGGCACTCGCTAGTGCCAAGGAGCCAGAGGCTGTCGATGGAATCACGGTTACGGATTTGACTTACGAGCTGGACGGCAATAGTTATGCTTATAGAATCGGAATTCCGATAGGTGTTCCTGACGAGGTTCCGGATATTTCGGAGACGAATGGCAATTATGAGATTACGGTTGACACGAGCGACGAGTCGACTTGGGTCGGCTGGTGCCAAACGGCAATTTACTATACGCCGGGTGGTGCGGGCAAGATCGTTTGGTACGACGTAGTGCCAGGCATCTGCTACAGCTTGACCGTGGACAATGGCGCCAGTGAGGATAGCCTCCGCGACATGGCCGAGCACCTGTACACGCCTATGCAGGGCGATTCGTAGACACGGGACAGAATTAATAGCGATTTTTCAGACCGACCGAGGACAGACCAAGGTCGGTTTTTGTGCTTTATTTTTGCATGTTAAGGTGTTATACTTACTTATAATAAAAGCGAATGAAAGAGAGGATGGGTTTTGGACAATTTCGAGAAAAACGGAAGCAACGAAAGTAACGTAAGCGGAAGCAATGGAAAGCAATATTACGTGAATGGCGAGTTCGTGCCTGCAACGGGCAATGGCCAAGATGCGGAGAATCCGAACGCGGCACAGGCGAGCAGCGAATCGAGCACGACTGAACCGTTGAAGGCAGCGGAAATTAAGCAGGAGGGCAGCTACACCTATCAAGCACCTCCAGCGGGCAGCCACGAAAATAACCGGAAGCCGAAGCGCGGCATGCCAGGCTGGGCGAAGGCGCTTATAGTAGTAGCAGTCATAGTGCTGTGCATTGTGCTCCTCACAACTAGCTGTAACAATGCAATCGACAAGGTCACGGATTCCTTCGTGTCCAGCGACGAGAGCAGCACTACTGTGACGACGAACTACGGACATGACTATATCGGCGTCCTCGATATCGTAGGTTCAATCAGTGAGGACGGAAGCGATACATATAACCATGTATATATTTTGAACGCCATCGAGGCTATGGAAAAAGATAGCCAGAACAAGGGCATCATCCTATACCTTGACACGCCAGGCGGCACGGTCTTCGCATCCGACGAAGTTTATCTGAAGCTGAAGGAATACCAGGAGGAGACCGAGCGTCCGATATACGCATCCATGCAGTCCATGGCGGCATCTGGCGGATATTACATCTCCGCGAACGCTGATAAAATCTTTGCGAATAGAAATACATGGACGGGTTCAATCGGCGTAACGCTCGGAACGATATATGATGTCAGCGAGCTTCTCGACGCGCTCGGAATCAAGACGAACACGATAACTTCTGGCGAGAACAAGGCCATGGGCTCCAGCGTCGAGGAAATGACAAAGGAGCAGAGAGAAATCTACCAGTCGCTCGTTGACGAAGCATACGAACAATTCGTTGGTATCGTGGCAGAAGGTCGCGACATGAGCGTCAAGGATGTAAAGAAAATCGCAGATGGCAGAGTCTACACAGCCAAGCAGGCGAAGGATAACGGCTTGGTCGACGAAATCGGAACGTTCGACGAGGCAGTCAGCGATATGAAGTCGACCTACAATCTCAGCAGCTGCGAGCTCGAATACTTCGAGAGCCCGCAGAGCACGAGCATCTCATCGCTTCTGGGCTCACTGTCCTCCGCAGCAGAGAAGGGCGATAGCTCGCTCGCAACATCGCTCTCGGCAGAGGCAATCGAAGAACTCGCCGCCCTGAACGGCAAAGTCCAGCTCAGCTACATCTGCAAAATCCAGAAGTAGGCGCGGGGCATGTTCGCCGAGC
>CAVEOR010000091.1:0-5340 GCA_963617285.1 Anaerovoracaceae bacterium
GTTCCGGCTACACGATGCAGGAAGTTGTGGAGCAGCTCAGCGAGGAACACGGATGGTCGGACAGCGTATCAAATCTGTCAAACAAGCTCCAACGTGAGTCTCTGCGGTATGTAGAGGCCGTGCAGCTTGCCGACGCACTTGGGTACGATTTGACCTGGCAGAAACGGAGGGATGCGTAACGGCTGCACAGTATGCGATTCTTCGTTTTGCCAAGTACAAAGGGCCTGAAATTTCCGGTATTGAGGCGCACAACGAGCGCACAAAAGAGAAATACGCCAGCAACCCGGACGTCGATCCAAGCCGGACGCATCTCAATTTTCACCTGGTCACACCGTCGAGAAAATATCGGGTAGAGGCAGAACGACAGATCAAGGAAGCCGGTTGCCGCACCCGTACTGACAGCGTGCGGATGGTGGAAGCCCTTGTGACTGCAACGCCGGACTTCTTCAAGGGGAAGAAAAAAGCTGAAATCAAAGCCTATTTTCAAGAGGCGTTGGAATTCATCCAGGAACATCAAGCCCCCGAAACCATTATATCCGCTGTGGTTCATATGGATGAGAAAACGCCCCACATGCACCTGTGCTTTGTTCCGCTGACGCGGGACGGCAGGCTCAGCGCCAAGGATATCCTTGGCAACAAGAAAAAACTGGTGCAGTGGCAGGACAAATTCTGGGAGCACATGGTCAAGAAGTTCCCGGTGCTGGAACGTGGCGAGAGCGCCAGCATGACCGGACGCGACCATATCCCGCCCAGAGTGTTCAAGGAAATGACGCGGCTGACGAAGCAAAAAGCACGCCTGGATGGGCTGTTAGATGGTATAACGCCGTTTAATGCCAAGAGCCGATATGACGAGATTTCCCGCATTTTGGATAAATTCATTCCGGGCGTGGCACAAATGGACACCACATTAAAGAAATACAGAAAGGCATTTTCGGAAACAGCTGCCGAGAACAAGCAGCTTCGCAGTGAGAACGACGATTTGACACTGAAATTGGATTCTGCAAGCAGGTCAAGTGTCTTGAAACGCTTGGAAGAGGCACAACTGCGGCGGGAGCATGAATCCATGAAAGATACACTGGAACGCATCCCCAAAGAGGTACTCAGCATGTATATGGAGGACCAGGACAAACACACAAATCTTGATAAAGGAAGGTAATTGCCGTTGGAAAACAATGTGTATTTCGAGCAATGCATTGATTTTCTGGCAAGAATGATTGAGAAGTATGGCGACTCCATCGAATTGCCAGATTCAGACACAAGAGATAATACACAAGACACTTCCAACGATAACACATCGGTGGCCTAAATTGCAAGCAGAGGGGCTCTGTATCAGAGAGTTCCTCTGCTTTTTATGTTGACTTTCATTACTTCACTCTGTATAATGAAGTTGGGACAACTACACCGCACCGTAACTGAAGCAAGTGAGGAGGTATACATTGAAAAATAAATCTGATAATTGCTATATCTATACTCGTGTCTCCACCTCCATGCAGGTAGATGGATATAGCTTGGACGCTCAAAAGGATAAGCTCAGAAAATACGCAGAGTTCCAGAATCTGACGATTGTCGGAGAGTATTGTGATGAAGGCAAATCTGGAAAGAGTATTGAAGGCCGTCCGGAATTTTTAAGAATGCTGCAAGACATTGAATCGGAAAAGGATGAGGTTGCATTTGTCCTCGTTTTCAAGCTTTCGCGTTTTGGGCGCAATGCGGCAGATGTCCTTACCTCCCTTCAGCGTATGCAGGATTATGGTGCAAACTTGATTTGCGTTGAGGACGGTATCGACAGTTCCAAAGACAGTGGAAAGTTGATGATATCTGTTCTCTCTGCTGTGGCAGAGATTGAACGAGAGAATATTCTCGTGCAGACCATGGAGGGACGCCGTCAAAAAGCTCGCGAGGGCAAGTGGAACGGTGGCTTCGCACCTTATGGGTACAAGCTCGAAGATGGTAATCTGGTCATCGCAGATGACGAGGCAGAGGTCATCAGAATTATTTACGACAAGTATGTTCATACCACCATGGGCGTGGCCAAAATCGCTATTTGGCTGAACACACATGGATACGTCAAAAAGAAGCGCCAAAATAATACCCTTGATGCGTTTGCTGCCACATTTGTGAAGGGCGTGCTGGATAATCCGGTATATTGTGGGAAAATCGCATACGGTCGGCGGCATAATGAGCGAGTCCAAGGTACGCGAAATCAGTATCATATCGTCAAGCAGGATGATTATATGCTCTATGACGGAGAGCATGAAGCCATCGTTTCAGAAGCTATCTGGTTGATGGCAAAGGCGAAACGAGAAGAAACAGGCGTAAAACACCCTAAGACACACAGCCTTGAGCATGAGCATATTCTGTCGGGCATTGTCTGCTGCCCTGTTTGCGGCAGTGGGATGTATGGCAACGTAAACCGCAAGAAGAAAAAAGGCTGCTCAGAGTATTATCGAGATTATTTTTATTATCAGTGTAAGCATCGCAAAGAGGTGGACGGTCATCGCTGCGATTACAATAAGCAGTGGGGTCAGGATATCATTAACGGCGCTGTCGAAGAGGTAATTCGGAAGCTTGTTCAAAATCCCACATTCGCGGATGCAATCAAGGAAAAGATTGGCGGTCGAATCGATGCAGGTGAGCTTGAGAAGGAACTTTTAACTATCCGGAAAAAACTGCGTATGCTGATTGGAACAAAGGATAAGCTCGCACAGCAAATAGATCACCTGGCATTCGACGACCCGCATTACGATAGAAAATTCCAGGATTTGCAGGATCGTCAAAACGCTGCGTATGATGAAATTGCGTTAGCGGAATCTGAACTTGCCGAAACACAGCAACGCATTGAGAATGTGCAGAAGAACCGGCTATCCGTAGAAAGAATATATGAGTATCTGAAGCATTTCGATAAGCTGTACGATAAGATGTCCGACCTTGAGAAAAAGGAGTTCATGAACAGCTTCATTGAGCGCGTTGAAATCTTCCCCGAAAAGCAGCCTGACGGAAGGATTCTCAAGCATATTGATTTCAAATTTCCCGTTTACTATAACGATCAGGAATTCGATTCAATCAGTTGGGAACCCAAAACGACTGGTGAGACGGTTTGTCTCTTAGTGCGGACAAATGGTCTACATATCGACATCGATGTATGTGAGTGCAATAAAAGTGCAAAAATTTCGATGGAAACAACAGATGTATTGGAATATGGTCAAGAACAATTTTGAAGTCGATGTCAAAGTGAAATGCATTGAAGCCGATATGACACAGGCGAAACTCGGAGAGGAAGTCGGTACGACGGGGCAGTATGTGAATCGACTCATCAAGAAAGGCGATTCCATCGTGAATAAGACCTTTGTTCAGATGCTTGAAGTTCTTGGCTACGATATTCAGCTTACCTATGTAAAACGAGAGGATCAATGATATGGGCTACTGTGGCTGGGCTTCGTTAGATGAGCTCGACAGAGTATATCACGATACCGAATGGGGAATTCCGGTTCACGATGATCGGCATATGTTCGAGCATCTGACACTTGAATGCCTACAATGCGGTTTATCATGGGATTTGATGCTAAAGAAGCGTGAAATTTTCCGGGAGTGCTTTGACAATTTCGACTATGACAGGATTGCCGCCTATGACGAGGCTGATGTGGAGCGCATCCTGAATACGGAGGGCATGATTCGCTCACCGCGCAAGGTGAATGCCATCATCAACAATGCCCGGTGCTACCAGAAAGTGCGTGATGAGTTCGGCAGCTTCTGCGATTACATCTGGGCTTACTCCGGCGGCAAGACTATTCTGTACCAGGGACATCCTACCGGACGCATCCCAGTCAGCAACGGGTTGTCGGATAAGATTAGCAAAGACCTGAAGAAGCGTGGCTTTAAGTATGTGGGAGCTATCACGATCTACTCCCACCTGCAGGCTTGCGGCATCATCAATGATCACGACAAGGAATGCCCATGCTGGCAGAAGATTATGGACGACTACCCGACCGTGACAAAGCGGCGGGATAAAGAAGTGTACTGATAAAGGAGGAAAGTGCGATGGCTAACATACTGATACTTAACGGCTCACCGAGGAAGAATGGATCGACCGCATCGCTGATGAAAGCATTGGTCGATGGAGCGAAGGAAAACGATAACGAGATCAAGGAGGACTACCTGACATCGATGAACATCAATTCCTGTATCGGCTGCGACTCATGCATGAGGACACATGCCGGTTGCGTCCAGAAGGATGATGACATGGCGGTGATTTACGAGGATATGTCGTGGGCAGACGTGGTGGTTTTTGTTTCTCCGCAGTTCTGGGGAACGGTGACAGGACAGCTGAAGGTCGTATTCGACAGGCTCTTCGCCTGGTTTAACAAAGTGGGTGGGGATTCCTCACGTAAAAAAAGCGTTCTGCTTACATGAAGTAGTAAAATATAAAAAGCGAATATGATAGATAATTAAAATCGAAGTTTGGAATGAATGTGGTATGGAAAATTCTTTACTGAAGTATCTTGCCTTTGTCAAAACAGTGGAACGGGGCAGTTTCACCCGCGCAGCACAGGAACTGGATTACGCCCAATCTTCCATCAGCAAAATGGTTGCCGATTTGGAAGCGGAATGGGGCATGACATTGCTGGAGCGCAGCAAAAGCGGCGTCCGCCTGACCTCTGCCGGAGAGCAGATCCTGCCGTTCCTGCGCAAGGTTCTGAACGACCATCAGGAGTTAGAGGGGCAGATTCACCGTATGAACGGGATAGAGACTGGCGTTGTCCGCATCGGCACCTTTGCCAGCGTCGCAATCAACTGGCTTCCGAATATCTTTCGATTTCTTTCCTGTTTTTGTACAATGCCACAAATGGTATGATCTTCGATTTTTCATGCACAGGGAAAATAGGCTGTGCTGTTTTAACATACCTCCACCCCATAATTTTCCATCTTGCTTTTTCCCGTTTTGTCTGGTATATTTATGTTGTCGTATCCCAAACCCTCGGATAATTCGCGAAGGGGGCTTGACAAAATGAAATCGACGCACACAATCGGAACGGAACGGAACGGAACGGAACGGAACGGAACGGAACGGTTCGGCGAGGCAGGCGCAGCCTGTCCCCTTGTGCTGCCCGGATAAACAAACACGCACTTTCTCACGGCGTATTTTGCCCTTGATGCAGGGGTGAGATGCGCCTTTTTGTTTTGTGTTTGTGAAAGCATCTGCAACAATCAAAGGAGGGTTCTATTGATGAAGAAAAGAATATGCAGCGCAGTGCTGGCTCTGCTGCTCGTGGCCAGCCTGCCGGTATCGGCGTTTGCGCAGGAGTACAACATTGACGAGGGTGACATTCAGGTAACTGCGAA
>CAVEOR010000092.1:0-5270 GCA_963617285.1 Anaerovoracaceae bacterium
TCGATGGATCCGAAGGCAGGAGGCTGCGGTTCGGTGTTCAATATCGTGCAGGACGAAAGGCTCAACCACCAGCTCGAGGTCATAGAGTTGCCAGAGGGCGAGCTGAAGACCGAGTGCCAGGAGATAGTCAGGGACTTTTTCCGTGAGCTAAGAGAAAAGAAAAAAGCAGAGAAAGCAAAGGACTGAAACAGGTCCAGAAAATAAAAATCAGAAAACAGAAATCGGAGGACACAAAACAATGAAAAAATTAGGCAAAATCCTTAGCCTTGTAGTAATTTTGGTGATGATGACGGCAACGTTTGCGTTCGCGGAGACAGCTGCTGGTGCGGGCAAGTTAGTGCTCGATAGCACATATCCGAAGGATGGTGCGACAGGTACGGCTATCGAGAACATGGGCATTAAGCTCTACTTCAACGATGCGACATTCACGCAGTCGAAGCTGGGAGATGCGAACGACAACAACGTAACGCTCACAGATGAGGAGGGCAACAAGCTTCCGACGATGGTTCTGTATTCAACACAGGAATCTGGTGTAGTTCTCGTTTTGTTCGATACGAATGCAGATGAGGATGTAACCATCCAGCAGAACTCGAATTACACTATTACGGTTTCCGGCGATTTTGTTGATGATAACGGCAACACGCTCGGCAAGGCGCAGTCCATAACGTTCAAAACTGTAAACCAGAACCTCAATATGCTGATTAACACAGGAATGATGTTCGGCATGTTCGGTATCATCATGGTTGTAAGTGCGAAGGGCGCTCAGAAGCAGGCGAGCCAGAACGCACAGCAGAAGGAAGAAAAGGTTAACCCTTACAAGGAAGCAAAGAAGACGGGCAAGTCCGTAGAAGAGATAGTCGAAAAAGACCAGAGGGAAAAGGCGAAGAGAGCAGAGAAGGCTGCAAGAAAGGCGGCCGCACAGGCAGAAGAGGATGAAGACGAATACTACGACGATGGAAATTACCACGTAAAGGGACCGCGTCCAATCTCAGCAGCAGGCGGTAAGTACATCACAGGTCGCAAGGCTATCGCCGAGGCGAAGAAAGCTGAAGAAGAGAAGAGAAAAGCTTGGGAAGAAAAAGCCAAGAAGGGCAAAGGTAAGAAGAAGAAATAGATGAAGATAAGATCATATGCGAAGATTAACCTTGCACTCGACGTGCTCGGGGTGAGAGAGGATGGATACCATCGCCTCGAAACCGTGATGCAGAAGACGGGGCTTGCGGACGATATTACGATACGCTGGCAGGGTGAGTTGGGTGCGCAGTGTGCGGCAGCCGAGCTTGAGGCGCAGCCTGCGCTCGAAATCCGCCTGAATCCGGGCAAGCCATATCTGCCGTCGGGAGACAAGAACCTCGCATATAGAGCCGCGATGCTGATGGCTGAGAAGGCTGGAGCAAGCGGGCGATTAAACATAAACATAGAGAAAAACATTCCAGTGGCAGCTGGCCTCGGAGGCGGAAGCGCAAACGCCGCGGCCGTGATGGTTGCACTGAACAAGCTCTGGAAGATGAGGCTGAACACATGGCAGCTCTGCGAACTCGGTGAGGCGCTCGGGGCGGATGTCCCTTTCCTCGTGCTGGTGCACAACACGAGATATAGATGCGCGTTTTGCGAGGAGACGGGCGAGAAGCTGACGGCACTCAGGTGGGGGCTCAGGAAGCACATAGTCCTTGCCAAGCCTTCGTTCGGAGTTTCGACCAAAGAAGTATTTGCGGGGTTAGACTCGTGTGAAATACATAATAGACCGGACATACAGGCTTTGATAGAAGGCCTCAAGACAGAAGAAGACGATCAAATTTTGCCGGCGATGGCCAATGTCCTCGAAGAGTACACGCTGGCGCACTATTCGAGAGTCCGCGAGCTCAAGGAGAAAATGCAGAGCACCGAAGGAGCAAGGCAGGTTCTGATGAGCGGGAGCGGTCCGACCGTGTTTGCGATTTACGACACGTATGCAGAAGCGAAGAATGCTTGCCTTTCTCTCAGAAAGCAGGGCTACGAAGCTTACTGGACGCAAACGATACGAGATACGGAATATCGGAGGAAATAAAAGATGTTGAATTTTGATTTGCAGAACCACAAGCCACTGCGAGAAATCGTGTACGAAGAGCTCAAGAGACAGATCATGATCGGCGAAATCCCGCCTGGAACTCGCATGATGGAGGTTGAGCTTGCTGATGACATGGGCGTGAGCAGAACGCCAATCAGAGAGGCAATCCGTAAGTTAGAGAAAGAAGGACTCGTGAGCATTGAACCGAGGCGCGGCGCATATGCTTCCGAGGTTTCCATCAAAGATATGGTAGACGTCCTCGAGGTTCGTGAATTCCTCGAAGGCATGGCTGCAGGTCTTGCTTCCAAGAGAATCACCGAAGAGGAAACCGAGGCAATCAAGCACGCTGTGGAGGCGTACAGAGAGGCGGTCGAATCTGGAGCAACTGAAGAAATCATCGAGGAAGACGAGATTTTCCACAAGCTCATCGTAGACTGCAGCGGCAACAAGACGCTAATCCAGATGATAAATCAGGTGCAGGAGCTTGCGCTGAGATTTAGATACATCTACTACGAAGATTTCTCCAGATACCAGAACATGCCTAATGAGCACCAGGAGATTCTGGATGCGGTTCTCAGCGGGGACCCGGAAGTCGCACGTAAAGTAGCGGATGAACACGTCCTCCGCCTCAAGGAGTTCGTGGTTGAGCAGGGCGATAAAATCACCAAGGGCAAGAATGTTTAACACCGCCTAAATATAACTTAGTATAATATAATATGTAGAAAGTTGAAGCCGTTATGTGCATTGGAGTTTTGATGCGTGTAACGGCTTTGTCGTATGGTTAACTCACTGAAAACATTTAGTTTGAGCGAATATGGCAGGCGTTGGAAATAGGGTAGCGGCTCGATAGACTAAAATTAGAGAAAGGAGAAAGCGTGTAAGGGCGTCGAGGAGAAAGACGGGTAGGCAGAAATGAAGACGGAAGCCTTTACACCTGATATGAAGGAAATTGCGGAGGAGATTTTCGTAAGATACGGAGGTCTCATCTATCGAGTAGCATTTGAAATTTTAGATGATGCGTGGCTCGCCGAGGACTGTGTGCAGGAGGTCGTGATTAGACTTTCGCAGCTTGCTGGCGAGCGTGATGCAATAAATCTTAGGAACCCGCGGAGCTATGTGGCTGTCGCTGCGAGAAACGAGGCGATTGGCGCCTTCCGAAGGAGGCGAGCAGAGCTACCAATGAGTAATGATATTCTTGCGGGACTTGCGCAGGCAGCGGGAACCTATCACATAGATTCATATTTCAGGGACGAATACGGTTTATCTGAAGAAACAAGAAGATGTATGTGCGCGCTTGAAAAAAGAGATGCGGACATTATTTTTTTGCGAGAGATATATTTCTTGACCTATAGTGAGATTGCGCGGATGAGTTGCGAGAGGGGAAACACCGTCGAGCAGCGGTTCCACCGTGCGAAAATCAAATTTAAAAGCCTTTTACTTAGTGGGGCGTTTGCCTAAGGGAAATGCTCAGTAGTTTTCGTTATTTTCGGCATTTATCGGCATAGCAAAAGTGACGAACCCTTCGATTCGCCACCTTTGCCTATCTTATAGAAAGAAGAAAAAGAAAATTAAAACTTCTTGCACGCTATTCTCTGATTCTCTGAGAGTTGTCGCTGTTTCCACCGAATCCTGGCAGAAGGCTATTGCCACCGGAATTGCCGGAATCGTCGGAGTTATTGCTGTCCGAACTCTGAGAATTTGACTTGTTTGACGTATTGCCGGTCGATGCCTCTAACTTTACGTCGTATTTGAGGATTTCCCCGTCACGCACAATTGTGAACGTGATCGTGTCGCCAACCTCGTGGCTCTGAATTTCTTTCAGGAGGACTGCGGTGCCTGTGATCTTCGTATCTTCCACATAGTAGATGAGGTCACCAGCTTCAAGTCCAGATTTCTTTGCATTCTTGCCTGTAACTTCTTTGATGTATACGCCCGTGAGGTCAACGCCGTATTGCATTGCCGTACTTGCGTCTGTCAAATCTATAACTGTGATTCCTGCTGCTGCCCTGTCAGTGACATAGCCGTTCTCGATGAGCGATTTTGCGACTTTGAGGACAGTGTCGGATGGGATTGCAAATCCGAGGCCTTCTACGTCGGAGCCGGATGACTTAGCAACTACGAGTCCGATGAGATTGCCGTATTGGTCGAAGAGGCCGCCGCCAGAATTACCTGGGTTGATGGAAGCGCTCGTCTGGATGAGCGTCATCTGCTTGCCGTCGATGGTGATTTCTCTCTCGAGGGCACTGACGATACCTTCTGTTGCTGTTCCGGAAAGCGTTCCGAGCGGGTTACCGATTGCAACTACGAGGTCGCCAACGGAAACCGATGACATTTCTCCGAACGTAACAGGTGTGAGCCCTGTCTTATCGACTTTGATTACTGCGACGTCTTCCTGCGAGTCAGCCGCTACGAGCGTTGCCTTGAGCTCGGTGCCGTCGTGGAGCGTTACCGTGATGGACGATGCGTCTTCGATTACGTGGTTGTTCGTGATGATGTAGCCGTCTTCGCTGTAGATTACGCCGCTGCCTGCGCCCTGAGTTACGTACTGTCCGAGCCATGAGTCTGTCGAAACTGACTCTGTTTCAATCGCTACAACGGAATCTTCGTTGCGGGCGATAATCTCTTGGACGGAAAGTTCGCTACCGGTTGCTTCTGCGAGGTTGACATTCGTGGCGTTGATCGTCTTGGATGTGCTACCGCCGAGTGCGTTGAATGCAAGGATGCTGCCGCCTACTCCCAGACCTGCCGAGAAGATGACTGCTACTATGAGCACTATCACGAAGCATTTCTTTGTAATATATGTTGGCTCTTTGTGAACCTTTGCTTTCTTTGCCTTTTTGTGAGGTGGTTCGGCGTTGTCTGCGTAGCCGTAACCGCCGTAAGTATTGTTGTTCGGATTTGCGTAAGTGTAGCCGCCGAAGTTGTTCTCGGTATTTGCGCTCTGGTTTGCATCTGCGTTCGTACTTGCGCTGGAACTCGTGTAACTATCGAATTTATCGTTATTGGAGTAGCCGACTGTCGCATTGCTCGACGTGTTTATCGTGCTGCTTGGATCGTTTGCAACGTCAGAGTTGAATGTGCTGTTTGCGCTTTCGTTGCTATTGAAATTGCTGTTTTCGTTGCTGCCGCCGAAGTTGTTTGCGCCTTCGCCGTTGAAGCCGTTATATCCGTTTTGGTTGTCCATGATGCGACCTCCTATTCTCGTTTCCTATCTCCCTTTCGG
>CAVEOR010000093.1:0-5254 GCA_963617285.1 Anaerovoracaceae bacterium
GGACCGTGGTCGGAAACCTCGAGGCGGTACTTCTTGCCGACCTTGCGAATGGTCAAGGCGATGTACTTATCCTCGCCGCAATACTTGACGGCGTTGCTGGTGAGGTTGGCAACAACCTGCGATATGCGCTTTTGGTCAGCGTATACTATGCAGTCGCGCGGAGCATTGAACACGAAATCGTAGCCCTGTTGCTCCTGATAAATATCATATGTAGCCAGTATCGAAGCCGAAAGCTCCGACAGGTCGAATTCGCTCTTTTCCAGCACGATTTTCTTCTGCTGCATTGCGGTGATCGTCGACATGTCGCTGACGAGGCTGCTCATGCGGTCGCTTTCGTCGATGATGACCTGCAGATGAGCGTTTCGCTTCTCTGGGTTATCGCCCGAGAGGTCGCGAATCATCTCTGCGTAGGACTTGATCATGGTGAGCGGCGTCTTGAGGTCGTGGGAAACATTCGCAATCAGGTCCTTCTGCCTGATATCGGCGTTTCCGAGCTCGTAGGCAGCGGTATTCAGCGTCGCCGCAAGGTTATTGATCTCGGAATATGAATTTCCGACGAACTTGACATTGTAGTTTCCGCTACCCATGTCCTTGGCCGTGTGCGTAATTCGCTTAATCGGCTTGGATACCCTGTTCGCAAAGAAGAGCGCCAGCAGGAACGCGCCGACAATTGCTATTATAGTAACGTAGAACAGCTGGTCCTTAAGTATGTCGATCGTCGAACTTACTGGGTACAGCGGCGAGAAGATATATAGAATAACCTCGCTGCCCGCGGTTTTGTCTATGTAGCAAGCATAGGCAAGCGTGCTGTAGCCCTCGAAGCCAGCGTTTATCTTGAACGAAACGGAGCCGTTTTTGTTCTTTCTGCTGACCGTCTCGCCTTTGCTGCTTGCTTTTGTGAGCATGGACTTCAGCTGCGGAACTTCGTTTTTGTACTTGTAAACGGGCAAAATGCTATCGGATTCAGGCATGAACAGCAAAAGCTGACCGCCAGACTCCATCATTACGTAGAAGTCATTGCTGACGGAAAGCTCTTGGATTCTCTCTGTCAATTCGTCATCGTCGTTCGTATAGGCATGACAAATAGAAGTCGCAATGTGGTTTACTTCCTTGATCTTCATATGC
Organism: Anaerovoracaceae bacterium; assembly: GCA_963617285.1. Taxonomy (GTDB): domain Bacteria; phylum Bacillota; class Clostridia; order Peptostreptococcales; family Anaerovoracaceae; genus CAG-238. Next base: position 1,126 of record CAVEOR010000093.1, read on the forward strand.
TCATAGTAATTATTGAGAAAGAAAATCTGCAGGAACCAGATTAGAACCACGAGCCCGAGGGCAAACGCCGCGAAGTAAATCCAGAGCCTGAATTTGATGCTCTTCGCGTCGAATTTAATCTTCGTATTCAAATTTATAGCCTACCCCTCTGAGTGTTACGATGAAATCTCTGTATGGTCCGAGGTTGTTACGCAGGTTCTTGATGTGCGTGTCGATAGTTCTATCGTCGCCGAAGAAGTCGTAGCCCCAGATGTCGGACAGGAGTTTGTCTCTGGAAAGAGCGATATTTTTGTTCTTTACCAAATAGAAAAGCAGTTCGTATTCCTTCGGGGTGAGCTCAACCTTCTGCCCATCGACCGTGACAGTTCTCGCTGGGATGTTGATTTCCAGGCCATCGAACTTCATGGTCTCTTGGATTGATGACGAAGATGCCTTCTTCCTGTTGAGAACAGCGTTTACTCTTGCCATGAGTTCCTTCGGGCTGAACGGCTTAACAACGTAGTCGTCGATTCCAAGCTCGAATCCGAAGAGTTTGTCGTATTCCTCGCCTCTAGCCGAGAGCATGATGATAGGAATGTCCTTGCTTTTTTTGATTTCTTTGCATGCGGAGAAGCCATCCAACTTTGGCATCATGATGTCCATGATGATAAGGTCGTAATCGTTCAGTTTGCAAAGGCCAACTGCGCTCATGCCGTCTTCCGCTTCAGTTACTTCGTAGCCGCTGAATTCAGCGTATTCTTTAATGACCTCGCGAATTTTCGCCTCGTCGTCAACTACCAAAATCTTGTACATGCGTATCCTCCTTTGGGGTATCATTTGTGAAATCTTTGAATTCATTTTACCATAAAATTATTTTCAGTCAATATTTTAGGAGAAATATATATTGACAACGTAAAAACTCTGTGATAAGATAATAAAATTTTTGTATACTTGACAGAATGGCCCCCTATCCTTTATACTATATTATGTATAGATATGAAATGGAGGGAGAAAGTCATGTTTTCGGTGGGAGATAAAATTGTTTATCCGATGCAGGGCGCTGGCGTAATACAGGGTATCGAAGAGAAAAAAATTCTCGGCCAGACAAGGCAGTACTATACGCTGAAGCTTCCGGGCAACGACATAAACATCATGATCCCTGTGGATTCCAGCGAAAGTATCGGAATCAGAGAGGTTTTGCCGGAGGAGGAAATGCGGAAGGTTTTCGATGTTCTGTCAGCAGATAGCACGTCTATGGATTCGAATTGGAACCGCCGCTATCGTGAGAATATGGAGAAACTGAAGAGCGGCGACATCAACCAGGTGGCGGGCGTTGTGCGCAATCTTGTCAGAAACGACAGGGTCAAGAGTCTTTCCACGGGCGAGAGGAAGCTCCTCAACGGTGCGAAGAAAATCCTTCTCAGCGAGTTCGTGCTGTCACTGGGAATTACTTGGGATGAGGCCGAATCCATGGTGGAGGAGGCTATATAATCCTGGGCATCCAGGAAGTCTGCGAGCTCGGTTGATGAGCCGCAGACTAACAGCGGAACAAGGGTAAACGTGATAAATCCGCAAAGGCGGTTTTAGTATTAAGGTCGCACAATATTGAGCTTGATGCTGAACGCTTTGACTTCATTAAATCTATGCAAATTTTGAGAAAGGAGGAAAAAGGATATATGCTAGAAAAAATATTCAGAGTCTTATTTACTTTCTTGGGCGGGCTGATTGGATACGAGCTTTTTGAGCTTTGCGCATTCGTACTCGTGGATAGTAGCATTGGCACTGGTGAGGCAATGTTTACGACTACTGAGGAGATGTGTTTCGCAGCATTTTTTGTAATTATCTTTGGAATAATATTTTATCGTATCGCACCAGCGCTCAGCAGGAAGAGCAGGAAGGTTGCTGACAATATCGGAAACGACCTGCAGGAAGTTTCGCCGAATGAGCTCATGGGCGGAGCAATCGGACTCGTGCTCGGACTCGTAATCGCATTTCTGCTGACGAGAATCTACGAAGACATAATCAGCGAGAAGACGCTTTACTTCACGATTACGGTTTGCATGTATCTGCTGCTCGGGTTCTTCGGGGCGGTTATCGGCAACAAGAAGCTGTCGGAGATGCTCCTGGGAACGAACAAAAACACTGCACCGCAGCAGAAACAGGCACCCACGAAGGACAATCCTTACGAGTATTCGCCGAAGGATAAGAAGAGCGCCAGAGTGCCGAAGATCCTCGACACGAGCGTCATCATCGACGGCAGGATTATCGAGATTATGAAGACCGGGTTCCTCGAGGGACCTGTCGTAATCCCAGAGTTCGTGCTCATCGAGCTTCAGCATATCGCGGATTCGTCCGACGGGCTGAAGAGGAACAGAGGCAGACGCGGTCTGGACATTCTGAAGAAAATCCAGACGGAGTACGGAATCGAGATTTACAACACGGATTCCGAGAAATCCCTGAAGGAGATTCCAGAAGTAGATGTTAAGCTTCTCAAGTTAGCGCAGATTATCAAGGGCAAGGTTGTTACCAACGACTTTAACCTGAACAAGGTTGCGGGAATCAAGGGCGTTCCGGTGCTGAACATCAACGAGCTTGCGAACGCGCTCAAGCCTATGGTTATTCCGGGCGAGACTATGACGGTTGCGCTGATTAAGCAGGGCAAGGATAGATCGCAAGCGGTTGCGTACCTCGATGACGGAACTATGATTGTAGTTGAGGATGGACGCAGCAAGATTGGCAAGACCGTGGATATCACGGTTACGAGTGTATTGCAGACGGCTGCAGGACGAATGATATTCGGAAGAATCAAAAATTAGAAATGTATAGCGATAGAAAAGTTATAGGAATTATTGTGGCTGCTGGGTCTGGGACTAGGCTCGGCGGCCCTTTGCCGAAACAATTTCTGAAGGTCGGAAGCAGAACCATCCTTGAGATGTCTGTGGCCGCCTTCGAGAGGAACGAATGCGTTGACGAGATAATCATCGCGGCGAATCCGGAATATATGGAGCTGACGGAGAAGACTTGCGCGGGCTTCCGCAAGGTTACGAATATCGTGCCTGGCGGAGCCGAGCGGCAGGATTCGGTTGCGGCGGCTCTTTCGTGTGTTCTGGGGGCGGAGCCCGCGGGCACCGCGAGCGCAGCGAGCGATGCGCTCGTGCTGGTGCACGACGCGGCGCGCCCGTTCGTGACGCAGGAGGTTATCGCAAGCGTGATAGAGACGGCATCTGAGACGGGCGCGGCGGTGCCCGCGGTTCCGGTCAAGGATACGGTGCGGCAGATCCTAGCGCCAGGCGCCGAGGGGCGTCTGGGAGCGAGCGCAGCGAGCGACGGCTCGGCGTGCCACGCTGAGGGGCTGTGCGGCACGCCGAGCCGCACGCTCGACCGAAGCAGCCTCGTGAGCGTGCAGACGCCACAGGGGTTTTTCGCGGGGATGCTACAGGCGGCGCTCGAAAACGCGAAAAACACTGGATTTATCGGCACGGATGATGCGTCACTCGTCGAAAACATGGGTATAAATATCAGCATATGCCAAGGCGACTACGCCAACCGCAAAATCACTACGAAAGAGGATTTGCCAGATTTGGAAACAGGACTTAGGATCGGGCACGGATACGACGTGCACAGGCTGGTGGAAGGCCGCAAGCTCATCCTTTGCGGAGAGGAAATCCCGCATGAGCTCGGGTTGCTCGGGCACTCGGATGCGGACGTTGCGCTCCACGCGCTCATGGATGCTATGCTCGGCGCGGCGGCGCTCGGCGACATCGGCAAGCACTTTCCCGACACCGACGAGAAATACCGCGGAATATCGAGCATGAAATTACTCCAGCATGTAGTAGAACTGCTGCGGGCTGAAGGATTTTTCCTTGTGAACGCGGACATAACGATCATAGCGCAGCGACCCAAGATCGCAGGATACATTCCGAAGATGCGTGAGAATATCGCGAGCGTCATCGGCTGCGACGTGAGCCAAATCAATATCAAGGGAACAACCACCGAGAGACTGGGCTTCGCAGGGCGCGAAGAGGGTATAGCCAGTGAGGCGGTTTGCATATTAAATAGAAAATAAAACACAGAGGTGAAGAACTAATGAAAATGTCACAAATGCATTTTAAAACGCTCAGAGAGGTGCCGAACGAGGCGGAGATTCCGA
>CAVEOR010000094.1:0-5163 GCA_963617285.1 Anaerovoracaceae bacterium
ACAAGCTCCAGCTCGCCCTCGCCGTCAGCGAAGTCAAAATGATCGCCGACCTGGACGACCCCGAGTAGCAAAATTTCCTAATTGCTATGCCTCCCAACCTTCACGGCTAGTTCAAATTCCAAGTCGTGAAGCCTGCCGTATGCCTTTCTTTTCTCAAAATGCTACAGACCGAACAGTGCTAGCAGGCGCATGGAGATTTTTTTCTGAAAAAAGGTATTGACATGGCGATATCAAAATGTTATCACGGTGATACAAAAGGAGAATGGCTGAAGGTGCTCAAGCCGCAGGAGACGCTCGTTCGCAAGCATCAGGTTCTGGCACTTGCCAGTAACCAAGAAATCGATAAGCCCCTCGACATTGATATCTAATGTCAAGGGGTTTTATTTCGGGCGGGGCTGTGGTAAAATATAGGGTGGACGCTGGGCTTACTGGGTTCAGCGAAAATTCGGCGAAAATGATAATGTTAGCGGGAGCGATACGAGCGCGATAAATAGGAGCGATATGGGCACGATAGCTATTAAAGAAAAATTATATATTGCGACGTTTTCTAAGGATGCGGTTGGCTGCGCGCGCGAGTATGGCGTGGGGCTTGAGATAAACCACACTTGCATCTCGGAGGCGCTGGACGAGGGTAATCGCGAGAGGCTCCTATCGGAGATTCGGGCGGATGCGGCGGCCGCGAGCGCTACTGAATTAGTAGTACACGGGCCGTTCACGGAGATTCACCCGTCGGCCATAGACTATCGCGTGCGAGAGCTCGGGATGGAAAGGCTGAATCAGGCGTATGATGTCTGCGCGGCGCTCGGCGTGAACAGGATGGTTGTGCACACGGGCTGGCTGCCGTTCATATATTTCAAGAATTGGTATGTCGATGAGGGCAGCCGGTTCTGGCAGAAGTTCATGGCGGACAAGCCGAGCGATTTCAACATATATATAGAGAACGTACTCGAGGATGAGCCATATATGCCTCTCGACCTTGTCAAGCGAATAGATGACCCGAGGGTTAGGCTTTGTCTGGACATTGGACACGCGAATGCGATGACGCAGGCGGACATTTCGGTCGAGAAATGGATTGAAACGCTCGGACCTTACATAGGGCATTTCCACCTGCACAATAACGATGGCACGGGCGATAGCCACAGTGCTTTCGGCTGCGGCAACATGGATATGGAGCGGATTCTGTCGAAGATCTCGGAATGTTGTCCGAGCGAAGCAACGCTGACAATCGAAGCGCGCGATGCGAGGAGCTGCCTCGAGTGGCTCAAGGAACGAGACTATCTGTAGCGATTAGCTAATGAAAATACACAAGGATGAGGGAACTGTTATGAATTCAGAAATTAAGAAAATATTAGATGCAGTGGAGCAGGCTGGCGACCTAAGCGCCGAGGCGGTAGCCGAGGCGAAGGCCCGCCAGGAAGTTCTCGCCAAGCCGACTGGAGCACTCGGGGATCTCGAGACAATCTCAATCAAGCTGGCGGGCATCACCGGCCACGCCTACGGAAACGACGTGACCAAGCAGGCTATCGTGGTTATGAGCGCCGACAACGGCGTAGTTGCAGAGGGCGTGGCCTCCGCACCGCAGTCAGTTACACAGTCGCAGACGATCAACTTCACGAGGCACTTTACCGGAGTCAGCTCACTGGCTCAATACTTCGGAATCGACCTTCTGGTATGCGACATGGGCGTCAAGCTCGACCTACCGGAAGCACTATATACAGACAAAATGGAATTCATCTCTGGCGCCGTCAAGGAGCACGGCAAGTTCGCAGGCAAGATCGTGAACCGCTCGCTCGGACGCGGAACCAGAAACCTTGCGCAGGAACCAGCTATGAGCATGGAACAGGCCGAGAAAGCTTTCTTAACTGGGATTGAGGCAGCCGCCGCCGCGAAGGACGCAGGCTACCAGATTCTCGGAGTTGGGGAAATGGGTATCGGCAACACCACGACCAGCGCCTGCGTCCTGTCCGCACTGACAGGTGCGGACGCCCCGACGGTAGTCGGGCGCGGCGGCGGCCTCAACGACGACGGCCTCAGCAAGAAGGTCCAGATTGTAACAGATGCTGTAGCGCGCCTCCAAGGCGCCTCCGTCATGGAAATCTTAGCTTCCGTCGGCGGCTTCGACATCTGCGCCATGGTCGGCGCCTTCGTGGGTGCCGCCTACTACAGAATTCCAGTTGTAATCGACGGCTACATCTCCGCGGTGGCGGCACTGGCGGCATCTCGCCTCGCCCCTAAGTCCGTGAACTTCATGTTCGGCTCACACCAGAGCACAGAGCCTGGCTACCTGATTGCAATGAACGAGCTCGGAATCAAGCCGATGTTCAATCTCGGCATGAGGCTCGGCGAGGGCAGCGGCTGCCCTATCAGCTTCAAGATCATCGAAGCAGCCGCGGCCGCAATGAACGGCATGGCGACATTCGCAGAAGGCTCCATCGACGCCGACTACCTCGACGAACGCAAGAACGGAAACTTCTTCTAATCAGAAAGGATTTTTATGAATATTTTTATCAGTGGCGGCTGCAAGAACGGTAAGTCCTATCACGCGCAGGAGCTCGCCCGCAGCATGGCCGAGCAGGGCGGTCTGCCGCTATATTACCTGGCCACAATGATTCCGCACGACGACGAGGACAACGCCCGCATCGCGAGGCACCTCAGAGAACGCGAAGGCTGGGGCTTCGAGACGATCGAGCAAGGGCTTGATATCTGCGGGGCTCTCACCGCACGGACGACCAGCGGCAACCAAGTCAACCCGCACGGAGTTTTCCTGCTCGACAGCGTGACAGCTCTCCTGTCCAACGAAATGTTCAAGGCGGACGGAACGGTGGACTTCGAAGCGCCAGAGCGATTGGCCAGCGAGCTCACCCGATTTGCACGAGAGACAGGCAACACGGTTTTCGTTTCGGACTACATATATTCGGATGCATACGGCTTCGAAGATTTCACGGAGAACTACAGGCGCGGCCTCGCGCATATCGACAGGGCGCTTGCCAAGGTATGCGATCAAGTCATCGAAGTCACCTACGGCTTCAAACACATATATAAATAAGTTTTTCATCCTGAAGGGGGATTATCAAATTATGAAATACGTTACAGCATTCTTCATGGCATGGGGAAATTTCTTCGCAATCCCGTGCCCTCTCAAGCGTTGGAATAGCAAATACACGAGCCTGATGCTCGGCTTCCTGCCAGCCATCGGGCTTCTGATTGGAATAGTTTGGGCGCTCGTATATTACCTGCTCATGCGTGCAGGGTTCTCGTTCTTCGCAGGAGCGTTCATAGTTGCCCTGCTCCCATTCGTACTGAGCGGATTCATGCACATGGACGGCTTCATGGATGTTTGCGACGCGATTCTGTCCCGCCGCAATCTCGAAGAACGGCAGCGTATCCTCAAGGATAGCACAACAGGAGCGTTCGCAGTAGTCTGCGCAATCTTCCTGATTCTCGGCTACTTCTGCTTCCTGGCTTCGGCCCTCAGCTCGAGCGTCATCGACTTCGCGAACATGATTCTGATCGTCGTGCTCTCTCGCTCCGTGGCAGGCCTCATGGTGCTGAACTGCAAGCCAATGAAGACGAGCCAATACGTAGCGATGCAGGACGCAGAACCCGAAAAAAATATGGTTGCAGAGGCTGCGGCGGAATTGCCAGCCGAAGAGCCACCTGCCGAGGAACTACCGGCTGAGGAGCCACTCGCTGAAGAGCCACTCGCTGAGGGGCCACCTGTCGAAGAGCCGAAATCGACGAAGAAGCAAGGCACCATCCTGCTCGTAGCACTGATGCTCCTAATCTGCGTTTTCGAACTATTCATGTCCACGAACATCGTTAGAACCGCAATCGTGAGCCTCTTCACCGCAGCCGGCGCGCTCCTGGCAATCCTCGGAGCGAAGAAAAACCTCGCTGGCATGAGCGGCGACATAGCAGGCTACGGCATCATGTTCGGCGAACTAATCGGCGTCTTCGCACTCGCAATTTTCTAGGAGGAAATTATGATTTTGATATTTGGTGGCGCATACCAAGGCAAATTGGAATATGCGAAAGAGCATTGGAAATTCAGCGATGACGACGTTTTCCGCTGTGAAGAAAGCCTCGAAATCGACCTATCAAAGAAAGTAATCGCAGGTCTCGAAAAATACATCTACGCCTGCGTTCTCGAAGGTGCAGAGCCCAAGGATGTTCTGAAAACCTACGAGGAGCCTGGCAGCAATCAGCTCGCGGACAAAATCTTCATAGTCGACGACGTCTCGCAAGGCGTAGTTCCAATAGAAGCTGACAGACGAGCATGGCGAGAAGCAGTCGGCAGAACGCTTCTGTGGCTCGGCAAAGAATCCGACGAAGTTCACCGCGTGTTCTGCGGTCTCGGCCAGCGCCTGAAATAATGCAAGGAGATAACAATGAATTCACATATATACTTTATTCGACACGGAATCACGGAGGGCAATCAGAAGAACTGGTATTACGGCCAGCTTGACATCCCGCTAGCACAGGAAGGTTACGACCTCATCAAAAGGCTTACATCCGAAGGACTCTATCCTCCCGCGGACAATGCGGACTGCTACACGACTGGACTCATCCGCACGGAGCAGACGTTCAAAACCATCTACGGCGACATTCCTCACGAGCAAATCACGACGCTCCAGGAGATGAACTTCGGCGCGTGGGAAGGCATGAGCTTCGAGGATATCAAGGCGGCCGACACGTACCGCGACAAATTTGCGGAATGGATGAGCCTCGGAGCGGATGATGTCGACTTCACGTTCCCAGAAGGCGAATCCATGCGCGGTTTCCACGAGAGAATCAAGGCAGGAACCAAGGAGCTCGTCGGCAAGCACCGCCTCAAGGAGCTCTCCTGCAGGCATAACGGCAAAGACGCGACTTCCATCATGACCTGCCACGGCGGCGTAATCGCCTCAATCATGGAGTCGTTCTTCCCAGGTGTCAAGGAAACATTCTGGGCGTGGACCGTTCAGCCGGGCCACGGCTTCAAGGTCACCTTCGAAAACGGCGACCCAACCAGATTCGAAGAATTCTAAATTGCGATACTGCTCTTATGCTTGCCAATCGTCTTGCTCACAGCGCCGATTACGATAAACTCGACTGGGATCATTACAATGCACTGCACCGCTCTGGTCGCCAGTAGCGCTGCGAACGGCGACCCGTACAGAATCG
>CAVEOR010000095.1:0-5146 GCA_963617285.1 Anaerovoracaceae bacterium
TCAACCGCGTAATCTACGACTGCACAGGCAAGCCGCCTGGAACCATCGAATTCGAGTAGGAATAAACCAAATTATGCAAAATTTACCAGCGGGTGCGTTGCCGATTGGCAAACTGGACAGCGAGATCCTGCAGCGCGCCGTAATTGACCAAATTAAATATAAGCGACCGGAAGTCCGCGTCCACTCCCAGATAGGAGTGGACTGCGCGGCCATAGACTTCGGCGAGTACGAGTGCCTCATGTCCACCGACCCGATCACGGCCTCGGCCAGCGACATAGGCAAGCTCTGCATCAACATCTCCGCCAACGACATAGCGGCCAGCGGAGTGGAGCCCGTAGGAATCATGTTGACCGTGCTTCTGCCGGTAGGAACGACGGAAGAGGATATCGAGCGCATGATGGCAGACGCGGCGGCCGCCGCCAAGTCAGCTGGCATAGAGATCATGGGCGGCCACACCGAGATAACGGAGGCGGTCAACAAGCCGGTGATTGTCTCCACCGCAATAGGCCGCGGCAGGAAGGTGCAGACGGCAACGGACATAGAGATAGGCGACCTTGTCATCATGACCAAGACCGCAGGCATAGAGGGCACGGCCATCATAGCCAGGGATTACGCAGATGACCTAACGGAAGCCCTTACGCCAGAGGAATTGGAACACGCACAGAACCTCATGCGAGAGGTAAGCGTAGTCAGAGAAGGAATCATAGCAGGCAGAATAGGCACACACGGAATGCACGACATCACAGAAGGTGGTATTCTCGGGGCGGTCTGGGAAGTGTGTAACATTGCGGATGTAGGAGTTTTGTTGGAAGAAGAGAAGATTCCAATCGACCCTGTATCGAGCAAGGTCTGCGAATTTTATCAGATAGACATACTCAGGCTCATATCCAGTGGATCCATGCTAATCATAGCAAGCCCGGATTCACCTGTAGTCACAGAGTTAAGGAAGGCAGGGATACAGACCAGCGTAATCGGGACAATTCGGCCGAAGGAAGAAGGCCTTTATATAAATCACAGAATCATCACGCCACCTGTAGCAGATGAACTATATAAAGTGGTAAGATAATTCGAAAAAACTAAACGGAGGTAATGAATGCGCAAAAGACTAATCGCAATTCTTGTGGCGCTGATGCTGGGAATCACCACGATACCGACATACGCAACTGAGATTACGCAAGATAGCGAGAACTCAAACGCAGGGGGACCAGAAGTTACAACAGAAGCAAATGACCTGACCGCGGGTAGCGATCAGACGGACACGGCCGCAGCCGAAGACCAAGAGCAAGGCACTCAGGGCACAGACGGCGACCAAGGCGAGGACATAGATATACAAGAAGACGAACCAGAACCAGAGCCCGAGCCAGAAGAGGAAATATCCAAATACCAAAAGGGACTTGCAGCATACATCAGACGCTGCAATAGCAATATAGGCAAGAAACGGTCAATCACATTAGCAGGATATTTCATCAAATACGGGGATAGATATGATATAGACGAGAAGGTGGTCATGGCACTAGCCCAGCGCGAGAGCAATTTCCGCGCCAAGGCCAAGAGCAAATACGGCTACAAGGGCATGATGCAGATGAACAATTCGTTCGCCACGAGCAACGGGTATAAACCATCTGATCTGTACAACGCAGAGATAAGCATCAAATTAGCCAGCCGCTATATCAGCAAAATGAAAAAGAAATACGGCACGTACACCAAGGCTATATGCTGCTACGTGTGCGGCAGCGGAGCAGTAGCAACAGGCAGATACTCCAAGGAGCCAGGCTGGTCCGTAATGAAAATGAGGAAGAAGATCAAAACGTATCTGAAGGATAGAGATTATATATAATGAAGAAAAATCCATGGGAAAAAGAATGGGAAAACCTGAATAAGAAAGAAGCCAAATTCTCGGGGAAGAGGAAAGAGGGCCCGACCTCTGTGCTTTTGCAGAAGCTGGAGAGGGTCGTGCCCGATAAGCTGAGCGGGACGCTGAACGCAGCGTACTATAAGGCGTTTCAGATAATCTTTGAGAAGGGCACGGGCGTAATCGAGAAGACGTATAATAAGGAACGCCGAGAGACAGAATTCAAGGTAAACACCTACGAATCAGAGATAGCGCCAGGAAAGCGCGCAGCCAAGAACTTCGAGCGGAAGGCGAGGTCTGCCCGCACGCTGAACCTCCTCATCTCAGGAGTGGAAGGCATTGGCATGGGTCTCGTAGGATCGGGACTCCCGGACATCCCAGTCTTTATCGGAATGGTGCTGAAGAGCATATATGAGACGGCACTCAGCTACGGCTTCGAGTACGAGTCCGACAAGGAGAAGATTTTTATCCTGAAGATAATAGAGGCAGCGATGGCCGACGAAGAGAAGTTCGAACAGCTGAACGCCGCCTTGAACGAGGATATTCACAACATGACCATAAGCGAAGGCGAGTGGGACATCAGCCGCGAAGAGCAGATGAAGAGGTCCGCCGCCGCACTCTCAGAAGAGATGATATACACGAAGTTCATACAGGGGTTCTTCGTGGTTGGCATGGTCGGCGGAATATTCGACCCGGTGTATGTGAACAGAATCAACGAGTACGCGCTCCTCAAGTATAGACGCAGATTTTTGGAAGGCAAGCTAATCGAGGAGGATAAGGATGAAAACTAAACAACTGACGCAGGCCGCACTGATTGCCGCGCTGTACGTGGCACTGACGCTCGTATCTAATATGGTAGGACTCGCCAGCGGCGTAATCCAGTTTCGGCTTTCGGAGATACTCACGATTTTGCCGGTGCTGACGCCAGCCGCAATCCCAGGCCTGATTATCGGATGCCTGCTTGCGAACACAGTGACGGGCGCGGCGCTCTGGGACATAGTATTCGGGACGCTCGCCACAGCAATCGGCGCAGTCGGCACGAGATACCTCGGCAAACTCAGTCCGTACCTGGGCGTAATCCCGCCGATAGTAGCGAACATGTTAATCGTACCTAAGGTTTTGCAGTTAGTGTATGGAGCAGAAGGCTCGTACTTTTACTTTATGCTGACGGTAGGCATAGGGGAAATAGTGATGTGCGGGATCGGTGGTATAATTTTGTATAAGCTGATAGGAGATAAGATATGAAATCCTATGTGATTAAGAAAGAAGAATATAGGACCAGCAATTGGTCGGGCGGCAAGACGACGGAACTTGCGATTTTTCCGAGAGAAGCGAAGTATATTGACCGCGACTTTACTTGGAGGATAAGCTCGGCGACCGTAGATGACGAGGAGTCTGATTTTACTAGATTGCCAGATTACGACCGCGTGCTGATGGTATTAAAGGGCGAGGTTGTGCTCAGCTATGAGAACGAGCGCGTTGCTCGGCTGAAGGAGCTCGAGCAGGATTCCTTTGATGGCGCATGGAAGACCAAGAGCTTCGGCAAGATTACGGATTTCAACCTGATGGTCAGGAAGGGCTGCGAAGGGTATCTGGATGTTATCGAGCCGAGCCAGGAGAGCGTAGGCTATGGCAATAGCTTTCAGACGGAGCTTCCGCTTGCGACGCACGCCATCTACTGCAAGGAAGGTTACATAATTGTAGATAACCAGATGGTGAAGGCTGGCGAGCTCATTGTCATGGAGTTTGAAGAGGAGAGCCCGAGCTATTCGCTCATGGGCGAGGGCGTTGCAATCCGCGCGCAAATCTACATGCCGATGGAGGCAGAAGGCCCGGTTGAAATTCCGGCTGAGCCAGCGAGCTTTGACGATTTCAAGGTAGCGTGCTTCCTTGCCAATACACAGTTTAGATTTGCCGATAAGATCTTCAAGTCCATCCAGAACACTTGGTACGACGAGAAGCTGTCTAAGGTGATTAAGAACCTCGAGAAATTCTGCGTTACGTTTCTTATTCTCGTGCTCGGAATCGTGATCATCGCTTCCGCCGAGGTTGTAGCTGGCGCGAGCGAACTGGTAATCGGCCTATCCATGATAGCCTGGGTAATAGTAGACTGCCTGCTCGTATCCCCGCTGGTATATTTGATAGCCTGCCCGAAGCCGATTCGCAAGCACATCAAGGATGTGAACAACCTGACGCCATACGAGCAGAAGGTCCGCGAGGAGCAGCTCGGCCGCAACGAACGCGTAGACAGGCTCCTGCAGAAATATCGCAAATTTGAGTGAGGTAAAAAATCTCGCAGAGATGCGGGATTTTTATTTTTGCCCTCAGATTACAGAAATTAGAAAATTCCGCTTGCTTTTTGCTTACATATGTTATACAATAATTGCAATCATTACTGTTAAAAGGAGGTATTGGAATGAAAAATAATGAGCTAAAACCTAATAGAGAATATAAGGACTCTACATTTTGCTTATTATTCTCGGAACCGAAGCGAGCGGTCGAACTTTATAATGCCATTACTGGGGAAAATTTGCCGCTCAACACAGAACTCACGTACACCACATTAGAGAACGCACTTTACATTGATAGAAACAACGACATAGGATTTGTAATCAATAACAGGCATCTGGTGCTGGTCGAGTGTCAAAGCACGGTCAATATGAACATCCCATTCCGTTGCCTTGGATACGTGAGCAGAACACTCGAGAACTTAGCAGATGAGAGGAACATATATGGTACGCAGTTGATTAAATTCCCTGCACCTGAGTTCTATGTATTCTACGTTGGTAGCGCTGATTGGAGTGTTAAGCAACTAAGGCTATCGGAGGCTTTCCTTGAGGAGCCAAAGGAAAATTCAGTCGAACTGGTTGTAAATCTTGTTAATTTGAATTATAATAAAAGCACAGAGATTTTGCAGAGAAGTCCGTCGTTGCACGGATATAGCAAGCTTTTGTTCTATATCCGAGAGGAAATGCAATCAAATGGCGGAGACCTAAGTGCAGCTATTGAGGTTGCAGTTCAGAAATGCATCGAGGAAGGACTAATCTCTGACTTTTTGAAAGACCATTCGAGGGAGGTTACAGGTATGCTATTCAAGGAAATTTCAATGGAAGAATACGGAGAGATTCGTGCACGGGAAGCATATGATATAGGACGTACTGAGGGGGAGCAGGCTGGAGCCACCCAGGAAAAGAAAGAAATCGCCCAGAACCTGAAAATAAAAGGTATAGCACCAGAGGTAATAGCAGAAGTAACCGGCCTGACCCTCGAAGAAATCGAAGAATTATAATCGGT